>CAUFXR010000020.1 GCA_959596515.1 uncultured Oscillospiraceae bacterium | reverse complement strand
AGGTGAGGATTAATTTCTCATTTTAACTTGTACTAAATCTTGACATAGGATCAGCTTGACTGAAAGCCTCTCCTGTGGCGCCGCTTGAAACAAAGAGAAAAAATCTTACCGCGCACATTGCTTTGTATCAAATTTCGCTCCAAAATAATGGGAAAATTTCGGTAGAAATGGAAGAGTAAATTTGGCCTTGATTTCCAGGTCATCCAAGAACAGGCTTGGCTAGAAAGTATTTTGTTTTATGTAAATCAATAAAACCTCTTTTTATTTGGCTTGCTATTAAACGAGACTGCTAATATAATGAAGGTAATGATAACTTAAAAATCATGCTTAAGTTTTTGACTGGACAAGGGTAGAAAGAATAATGTGGTTTTCTTTTGATGCTAGAGCCAGAGTGGAATGATAGAACTTCGGGAATTTAATCTGCTGCTTTGATGCCGATAATTTTTAGGATGTTATGGGAAAAGAGGAATATTGTGGTACAAATTTTGATTGTAGAGGATGACCCTAATATCGCGAAAACCCTTGAAGTGACGATTTCGTTGGTGGGATACCAGTGCAACATCTGCCGTGACGGTCTCGCCGCCGTGCGTGAAGTACTGGAGAACGATTACGATTTAGTTTTACTGGATGTTATGCTGCCACAGATGGATGGTTTTGAAGTGATTCAAAAGATCCAAAGAAAAGGCACGCCGGTGATCTTTTTAACTGCGTTGCAGGATGTAACGGACAAAGTGAAAGGGCTGCGCTTGGGAGCGGAGGATTATATTGTGAAACCCTTTGAAGCGGTAGAGCTTTTGGCGCGCATTGAGGTAGTGCTCCGCCGCTCACATAAAGGAAGAAGCCAGCTAGTGTACGATGATATTACAGTGGATATGGACAAGCATCTGGTGACCAAGTGTGGCGAGCAGGTGGCATTGACTCCCAAAGAGTTTTCTTTGCTGGCCTTCTTCATGCAGAATGTGGATGTCGCTATCACAAGGGAACGGCTATTGGCCACTGTTTGGGGTTATGAATTCCAAGGGGAAAGCCGAACAGTGGACATCCATGTGCAGCAGCTTCGCAAAAAGTTGGATTTAAGTCATAAGCTGATCACTATTCCCAAGCTTGGATATCGGCTGGAAAGCAGGTGAAACTGTGAATTTATGGGAAAGGCCTTTTCTCTCGTCGATGAGACTGTGGCAGAAAATTTTTCTGATTTCGCTGACGGTGGTCCTGGTGGCTGTGTGTATTACCGCCTTATCAGTGCTGACCAGTTATTTTTCTGCCTCTGTTGAGCGAGAAAAAATGCAGGATGTTTCCTCGCATGAATATTACGCATCTAATATCTCCAATACAATTGCCTATGAGAGGATTCGTGAGGGACAAATTTTACTGTCGTCGGCGTCTGTGGAGCAGATCCTGAGAATGGGTGTCGCAAGCAGAACAGGGACCAATACTGGAACCGCTATTTACAGCGACAAAGGTATGATCGCTTCTACACAAATGGATCATTTATCGAAACAGGATGAGTTTGTGGATCAAGTCAAGGCGAGTGGCCAGTGCCTTTCTTTAATCACTGATGCGGGAGATAGAACCCTGCTGAATATTGGCTCTAGCCTGCAGTTGGAAGGTGTGAAATATTATCTTTTCACCTCATACGACGTGACGGAAATTTATCAAATTTACAAGAAACAACTTGGATTTATCAGCCTTGTCAGCATTGTATTCGCCTTAGTTACCGGTGTTATTTTATGGGCGAGCACCCGCCGGTTGCTTCGGCCGTTGAGCGTGGTCAATCACTCTCTTAGAAAAATCACGGCTGGTGATTATCAAATCAGAATTGAGGAGCAGGGGAGCAGCGAATTTCAGGAATTGATCCGCAACGTAAACGGTATGACAGAAGCGATTGGCAAAAATGTGGAACAGTTACAGCAAATCGCTGAAAGCAGGAAGCGATTTATAGACAGTCTCGCGCACGAGATGAAGACTCCCTTGACCTCGGTGATGTGCCTGGGAGACGTTCTTTTATGCAAGCGGGTGGTTACGGACAGCGAACGCCAGGAGTATGCTCGGATCATCGTGGAGGATGCGAAAAGGCTGCGAGGACTGTCCGGCAAGCTGTTAGAGCTGTCGATTACCGATCATACGCCTCTGGAACTGGAACGAACCTCAGTTGCGGAACTTTTAGAGAGTGTGGCAGCTTCTGTGGCGCCGGTGCTAGAAAAACGCCATTTAAACCTGGAGGTTGTTTCCACAAATGATTGGATTACTGTGGATAGAGAACTTTTCAAATCGTTGCTTTATAATCTGATCGATAATGGGATGAAGGCGTCCGGTGAAGGACAGACGATCCAGGTTTCGTGCGAAAAATCAGAGGAAAAATTGACAATTTCCGTGGCGGATCACGGAATTGGTATGAGCCCGCAGGAACTGAAAAGAATTACGGAGCCATTCTATATGGCGGATAAATCCCGCTCGCGAAAAGAGGGTGGCGTAGGCCTTGGACTACCGCTTTGCGCGTCGATTGCGGAACGTCATCACGCTCAATTGACCTTTGAGAGCGCTTTGGGAAAAGGAACTACGGTAAGGATTTCCATTCCCCTGGTAAAGGAGGAAGACCTATGAAATTAGCGCGAAGGACTTTTCCGTTTATTGCCGCGATGATTCTACTTGCTGCCTGCTTGCTGGCAGTAGGCCTTTCACCTTTGATTCTCCCGGATTATAAGGATACCATCGAGCAGTTGGATCCGCCTAAGGGCTCGAATCTTCTTTATATCAACAGTGGAGAGGAATTAGAGCTTTACCCTTGGAACTTATATACAGGGCAAGAAAAGGTATACTTAAATTCTGACGTTTACGCCGCTATCGCAAACGGTATATGCCTGATGAGGCCTGGACTTTGGTCCCCCGAGGAAGTCGAGTCTAAAATAATTCTTAAATGCTCGAACACAGGCATGAGGTTTTTAAAGGATATGGAGCTTTCTGGAAAAGATGGCCAGACCTATTTGGTGAATATGGCGTATGACCCCAGAGGTCTTTGCTATTTTTCCTGTATCAATCGGGATGAACCGGAAGTGAAAAGTGAAATAATGGATCAGGCTCTTCGTGAGCTTCAGAAGGATTGGGAAAATTTTTTAGCTGATCCAGCGATAATAGAAGAGGGAGTATATGAGAGTTTACCGATCGAGATAGAAGGTGATAGCTCAGACAGCAAATCTACAGAGTCCGGCAATGCCTTCTCATCCTTCCTTTACTCTTACAAAATGTTTCTTTCACAGGATCCGGAGTACCTGTCGGACCAGTCCTATGTAATATTGGACTTAATTATGAAAACCCAATTCACCAGTTTATCCTATGACAATCATATCTATCTGACGTGTTCAGATAACAGCGGAACATCTTTGGTGCTGATTTATAGCCCTATCGAGGAATGTTTTGTCGGCTTTAGCTTAAAATATTAAGAAAAATGGGAAATAGGCAGAAAAAAGATTTATCCGTACCCGACAATCAAGAGCCTATCCTCTCGTTTACAGCGGATGCCGTGTTCATTGAGAATCCTATTGTCGGGCCTCATCTCAATGCGGCTTCCGTGCCCATTAAACATTCTGATATCCTGCCGTTGCAAGCGAACCGCGCGTCTTGTCTTATGAGAGGCGCGGTTCGCTTTTTTGTACGGCGGTTCGCTTTTTTGTACGGCGGTTCCTTTTTACAATACCCATCTAATTACTGGTTTCAAACTTTTCTGTCCCGTCATCGGTTTTCCCCTTGGCTCCTACTAGTTTTAGTCGTTAAAATAGCGTTTCCGTTGGGAAAAACACTGTTATCTTAGAGGTTAGAAACCGAAAAATTTAAATTTTATTTTTTGCAAAAGAATAAAGATATATGAGAATAAAAATGCACAGCATCCGCTGTGCGTTTTTACGTTTCTCTTACATATTTTTGAGGACATTTTGCAAAGAGATCGCATACAATTACTTTAGAAAACAGACAGAATCCTATCAATGGAGGGATCAGACATGAATCGTGGAAAACGGGAACCTCCAAATAAGAGATATCGCCGAAAGAAAAGGCTTCTGCCAGGCTCTTTGATGATTTTTATTCTTGGCGTTTTATTTATTGCTGTATTGGCGGGAATAAAGAGCAATCAAATTTTAAAACCTATTGATACCTCTTTTACCCCTCGCGCAGAGTCGCTCCAAAGGGCAGAGCAAAAAAGCTATCGATTATTGACGGAGGATAATGGTGAGAATTTGGGACAAGATTTGACGGACGACAACGCTGATGTTAACCCGACTACCGAAGATATTGGGATACAGAAAGAAAAACCCGAAGATTCTTTCGTGCCTCTCGATCTAAAGAACGATATGGGTGATGCCGAAGAGGGAAACGGTGGGAACGGCGCTCTTTTAGACGTGCCCTATATCAGCCAGCTGGGGGCGTATCCTACCGGATGTGAGTCAGTTTCAGCGGTGATGGCCCTTCAGCATCTGGGAATCGATATCACTGTAGATGATTTTATCGATCAGTATCTGGATCTGGGGACCGAGCCTTGGACCTCGGAAGATGGGGTCATGTATGGCGGGGATCCTTGGAAAACCTTTCTGGGGGATCCTAGAGAAGCGAGCGGATGGGGATGTTACGCTCCGGCTATTGAAAAGGCTATAAAAAGAGCGGTGGATTTGGAGAGGTTTCAGGTCAATGTACTATTTGGAATCCCATTGGATGTGTTGTGTGAGACCTATCTCGACAATAATATTCCCGTAATTCTGTGGGCGACGATCGATATGGAGTATCCTACCCCAGGAGATTGCTGGCTGATTGAGGGAACGGGAGAAGAGCTGCAGTGGATGCGGCCGGAACATTGCCTGCTTTTGGTGGGATATGATCAGGATTATTTCTACTTTAACGACCCGCTTTCCGGAGCACAATACCCATATGCGAAAAGCGACTGTATAGCAGCCTATGAAGGGTTACATTCCCAGGCGGTAGTTGTGTATGATAAGTCATACCATTTTTTTAATACGGTGGACTGAGACGTATCAGTTTATCAAAACAAAAGAAGGAAGTCCAATTATTTTGGATTTCCTTCTTTTTCTAGCTTACCCATGATGTTCCAGACGGTCTCCAGAGAAAGCAGCATGTCTTTTTGTTCCCGCTGAGTCAAACTGGAAAGACGTTCTTCGATTCCCTGGCAGACGGCCATACGGAGCTTGTCCATTTGAGCTTCTCCAAACGCGCTTAGGCCGATGAAAATCAGTCTTCTGTCCTGGCTGGACGGCCGGCGTTCCACGAAGCCGATCTCTACCAGACTATTGATCAGCCGAGTGCTTTGCTGCTTGGATACGCCGCAGTGGGCGGAAAGGGCGGACATCGTCATACTGCCCTCCTGCTTTAAGGCCATTAGGGCGTAAAATTGAAGAGGACTGATTTTTGACCGCAAGGCTCCTTCAATAGGACGAATGATATGATTGTAAAGCATGGGAATCAACAAAAAAAGTTGTTCAGAAATCATTTTTGAGGAATCCAAGACGTACCTCCCGGTTACTTGACAAAATTTTTTCGACGTGCTACACTTAATTAGTAAACAAATGAGAACTATTAACTTATAGTTAATATTTTACAGCAAAACCCTAATTTGTCAATGGACTGGTAACATTTTTAGAAAATTTTTTATTTCCAGCTTTTTTTCTTAGAAAAAGTCTGGTATCATATAAAGATGTAGTAAAGGAAAAGGGGAGATACTCTCTTGAAAATTGGTCTGGATATCGGTTCCACAACTATTAAGTGTGTTGTGCTCAACGATAACGACGAAATCTTACATAAATCTTATGAGCGCCACTATTCCCAAATCACGGAAAAAATCCGGGACATTCTTCAATATGTGCGGGACAATGTGGTAAAGGGAAAAACCGCTCAATTAGCCATTTCCGGTTCCGCGGGAATGGGCGTGGCGGAGAATTGCCATCTGCCCTTTGTGCAAGAGGTGTTCGCCACCCGTGTGGCGGCCAACCGTCTTTTGCCCGGTAGTGACGTGATCATTGAGTTGGGCGGGGAAGACGCTAAAATTCTGTTCTTGACCGGCGGTATGGAAGTTCGTATGAACGGAACCTGCGCCGGCGGTACCGGCGCTTTCATTGATCAAATGGCTACGCTGCTCAATGTGACTCCAGACGAGATGAACGAGCTTGCCAAGACCTATGAGAAAACTTACACCATTGCTTCCCGGTGCGGCGTGTTCGCCAAATCGGATATTCAGCCCCTGCTGAACCAGGGCGCCCGGAAAAACGACATTGCCGCCAGTATTTTTTACGCCGTGGTTAATCAGACCATCGCCGGCTTGGCCCAGGGCAGGGAGATCAAGGGCAATATCGTGTACCTGGGAGGCCCCTTGACGTTTCTTTCCGAATTGCGGAAAAGCTTTGACGAGACCTTAAAGACCGAAGGGATCTGTCCGGAAAATTCCCTGTATTATGTGGCGCTGGGCGCGGCTTTCTGCGCAGAAGAGGAAATCGACCTGGACCAGGCCATCGATCATGCGGAGCATTACAGGGCCACTGGAAACTTTGCCTACAATCCACCGCTGTTCAAGTCACAGAAAGACTATGACGCATTCTTGAAACGTCACAGTCAGTGTTCTGTCCAGAGGGGAGATTTTGATACCTATCAGGGTAAGGTTTATCTTGGTATGGATGCCGGATCCACTACGGTAAAAACCGTGGTGATGGGAGAAAACGGCGAACTGCTCTATTCTCAGTATCAACCTAACTCTGGCAACCCTGTGCCGATCATCAAAGAGTTTTTAGAGAAGCTCTACCGGGAGCATCCCAATGTGGAGATCGCCGCCGGCGCGGTGACCGGTTACGGTGAGGAGATCATTAAAAACGCTTTCTGTGTGGACTTCGGTATCGTAGAAACGGTGGCGCATCTTACCGCGGCCAAGCGTTTTATGCCAGACGTTCAGTTTGTTATCGATATCGGCGGACAGGATATTAAGTGTTTTAAGATCCATAATGGCACCATTGATAATATTTTCTTAAACGAGGCCTGTTCCTCCGGATGCGGATCCTTTTTACAGACTTTCGCCAACGCCCTGGGTTATTCCATCGAAGAGTTTTCCAAGCTGGGGTTATTCGCCAAGCAGCCGGTGAACCTGGGTTCTCGTTGTACCGTATTCATGAATTCCTCGGTAAAACAGGCGCAAAAAGATGGCGCTACCATTGAGGATATCTCCGCAGGCCTTTCCCTGAGTGTTGTGAAAAACGCCCTTTATAAAGTGATTCGTGCCTCTTCTCCCGGTGAGCTGGGAGAACGGGTGGTAGTGCAGGGCGGTACCTTCCTGAACGACGCCGTTCTTCGTGCCTTCGAGCAGGAGATGGGGGTGCAGGTGGTGCGCCCGGATATCGCCGGACTCATGGGCGCTTACGGCGCGGCGCTGTATGCCCAGAGCAAGAAAAAGGAAAGGAGCACCATCCTGACAGAAGAGCAGCTCGGGAAATTCACTCATAAAATCAGTGTAGTCACCTGCGGGATGTGCAGTAATCATTGCCGTCTGACGGTGAACACCTTCGAAGGCGGCAGAAAATACATCGGTGGTAACCGGTGCGAAAAGCCCATTACCAAGAAAACCGCGGATGAAAGCCTGAATATTTACGAATATAAGCTGCGGCTTTTGGAGGATTACCGCTCTTGTGAGGGACCGCGAGGAACAATAGGGATTCCAATGGGTCTGAATATGTATGAGCTGTTGCCCTTCTGGTATCGTTTCTTCAAGGATTTGGGCTTTGGCGTGAAAACGTCGCCCCTATCCAATTCCAAACTATATCTGCGGGGCCAACACACCATTCCCAGTGATACGGTTTGTTTCCCGGCCAAACTGATGCACGGCCACGTGCAGACCCTGATCGACGAGGGCGTCAAGACAATCTTTTATCCCTGCATGTCTTACAATCTGGATGAGAAACTGGGTGACAATCATTACAATTGTCCGGTAGTGGCCTATTATCCCGAAGTCATTGCCGCCAACGTGGGGGACACCGCTAAGATCACTCTGATTCACGATTATTTGGGACTGCACCGGAAAAAAGATTTTCCTGTAAAAGCCCATGCCATGCTTAATAAATATTTTGACGGGATCAGCCTTAAGGAAGTCAGAAACGCGGCAAAGGCTGCCTATGAGGAATATTACGGCTATTTCGAGAAGGTTCGAGCCAGAGGCGAGGAGATCCTGGAGGTCGCGGAACAGCAGGGGAAAGAGGTCATTGTTTTGGCCGGGCGACCCTATCATGTGGATCCGGAGATCAATCACGGTATTGATAAGCTGATCGCCAGCTATGGCGTGGCCATCATCTCCGAGGATGTTATCAGTTCTAGAGTGAAGAAATTCCATACCGGAGTCTTGAACCAATGGACCTATCATTCCCGGCTGTATGCCGCCGCCCATTATTTAAAGGATCAGCCCCATATGAATCTGGTACAGCTGGTATCTTTCGGATGCGGCGTAGACGCGATCACCACCGATGAGGTCCGGGATATTCTGGAATCTGAGGGAAAGATCTACACTCAAATCAAAATTGACGAGATCACTAATCTGGGCGCGGTAAAAATCCGGCTGAGAAGCCTGTTCGCCGCCTTGGATCAGGAATAATCATTTTGCCGGCGATATTCTCTATATCAACCATCAGCGCTTAGCCGGCGGCGTTAAAGGAGACCATTATGGCAAAATTACAGTACGATAAAACCGGACGCCTGTTGTTTACCAGGGAAATGAAAAAAGAATACACAATTTTGTTTCCCATGATGGCGCCGATCCATTTTAACATCATCAAGGATGTGTTTACCCATTATGGCTATAAGGCGGTACTTTTGGAGACCACCGGCCCTCAAATCGCTCAGACTGGCCTAAAGTACGTACATAATGATACTTGTTATCCGGCGATCTTGGTTATCGGGCAGATGATCGACGCGTTGAATTCCGGAAAGTATGATTTGGATCATACCGCCCTGATGATCACCCAGACCGGCGGTGGATGCCGTGCGTCCAACTATATTCATCTTCTGCGGAAAGCGCTGAAAAAGGCTGGCTATGAAAAGGTGCCGGTCATCAGCCTGAATATTTCCGGCTTAGAGAAAAACAGCGGATTTCACATCACCCTGCCGATGATCCGCCGTGTGGTGGCGGCTCTGATTTATGGCGATGAGCTGATGCTGCTGCGGAACCAGTGTAAACCCTATGAAATTATTGCCGGGGAAAGTGATCGGCTGGTATCCCGGTGGAGCCAGCAGCTGGCGAAGGAACTGAATTCCGGCAGCGGATACAGCGCCAAAGATCTGGAAAGAAATATGAATAAAATCGTGGACGATTTCGCCAAGCTGAATCTGAACCATACTAAGAAAAAGGTTAAGGTTGGTGTGGTAGGAGAAATTTACGTCAAATACGCTCCTTTGGGAAACAACTGCCTCGAAGAATTTTTGGAATCCCAGGACTGTGAGGTCTGCCTGCCTGGAATTATGGGTTTCGCGATGTTTAAGGTAGATAACCGCCTGGAAGATATCAAACTTTATGGAGGCAATCCCCTGAAGTACGCGGCGGTCAGCGCCCTGATGCAATACTGTACTAAGATAGAGTCAATTTTGATCGCGGCGATCAAACGACAGCCGAAATTTTTGCCGCCCAGTCCCTATGCCCACATCAAGGAGCTGGTAAAAGGCGTGATCGGTTACGGCGACAAAATGGGAGAGGGATGGCTTTTGACAGCGGAAATGCTGGAGCTTGCGGAATCCGGTTATGAAAATATCGTCTGTACCCAGCCGTTTGGCTGCCTACCCAACCATATTTGCGGGAAAGGGATGATCCGCAAGATCAAGGAACGGAATCCCAAGGCGAATATTGTGGCGATCGATTACGATCCTGGTGCTACCAGAGTAAACCAGGAAAACCGAATTAAACTGATGCTGTCGGTTGCCCGCGAGAATCTCCAGCAGGAGGAAGCGCCGGCAGAGGCGAAGCCGGCGGAGCTCCAGGAAGCGGTGCCGACGGAATCACGGAAATCTTGATCGTGTCTCTGTTTTCACTTTTGATTAAATTTAAGGGAATCCCCAAAAACAAGCCTGTTTCGCTGCAGGCTTGTTTTTTTGGTGCTGCTGAGAAATAAAACCCGGTACCGCTGATAGATCCTGAAAGAGGATCAAGCGAGTTTTTTATGATAAAAATCCGGCGGAATAGGTTATGGACACTCCACAGCCTGGCGATTTTAAGTTATCCTTTAAAAAATAAAATAATTGCTTGAGCGATCTGGGATATCGGCACGCTGTTAGCGGCAGTTAAAAAACCGATTTGAGATAAGGCTTGCGCCTATTTACTTTTTGATTGAAAGCTCACTAGGAGAAATTTAAGAAAAAAAAGCGTTTTTTTTGCTCAAATTTCTACAATGGTTTCGTCAAGATGCAGTTGTATTTCCCCGGTAAGTTTATTATAATGGACTTTGTAGGAATGAAAGCGAGTGAAAAGCATGAAAATTGGATTTGACAACGACCTGTATTTAAAGACGCAATCCAGTCATATTTTGGAGAGAATCAACCAGTTTGACAATAAGCTTTACCTGGAACTGGGCGGTAAGCTGTTTGACGATTATCACGCGAGTCGAGTGTTGCCGGGCTTCCAGCCGGATAGCAAGGTGCGTATGCTCCTCCAGCTAAAGGATCAAGCGGAAATTGTCATTGTTATCAACGCCGCCGATATTGAAAAAAGTAAGGTCCGTGGCGATTTGGGAATCACTTACGACGCGGATGTGCTTCGGTTAATCGATGCGTTTCGAGGGATTGGACTGTATGTAGGCAGTGTAGTGATCGCGCAGTATTCAGGGCAGGCTGCGGCGGATACTTTTAAGAACCGTCTTCAGATGCTGGGGGTTCCGGTTTACCTTCATTATCCCATCGCCGGTTATCCCGCCAATATTCCGCTCATCGTCAGTGACGAGGGCTATGGCAAAAACGAGTATATTGAAACTACCCGTCCCTTGGTGATTGTGACGGCGCCGGGACCAGGAAGCGGCAAGATGGCCACCTGTTTATCTCAGCTTTATCATGAGCATAGACGCGGGATTAAGGCCGGCTACGCGAAATTTGAAACGTTCCCCATTTGGAATTTGCCGCTGAAGCATCCGGTCAATTTGGCTTATGAGGCAGCGACAGCTGACTTAAACGATGTGAATATGATCGATCCTTTCCATCTTGAGGCTTATGGAACCACAGCGGTGAACTATAACCGGGATGTGGAAATTTTTCCAGTGCTTAACGCTACCTTTGAACGTATCTTTGGGGAAAGCCCTTATAAATCTCCCACGGATATGGGGGTAAATATGGCTGGAAAATGTATTGTGGACGATCAGGCCTGCCGGGAAGCCTCCTGCCAGGAGATTATCCGCCGGTATTATCATACACTGAGAGACGCTAAGCAGGGCCGTTTGGATGAGGAAGCTGTCATGAAGGTTGAGCTTCTGATGAGCAAAGCAGGCGTCAGCGTGAAGGATAGAGCCTGCGTGATGCCGGCTTTGGAGCGGGCTGAGCAGGATAAGCTGCCTGCGGCGGCTATTCAGTTGCCCGATGGCCAGGTGATCACCGGGGGAACGTCCTCTTTGCTTGGGGCATCCGCAGCTATGCTGCTGAACGCGCTGAAGAGACTAGGGGGCATCAGCCATGACATATTGCTGATTTCGCCTATCGTTATTGAGCCGATCCAGAATTTGAAAATCAAGCATTTGGGCAATAACAATCCCAGACTCCATACCGATGAGATTTTGATTGCTCTTTCGATCAGTGCGGCTACCAATCCTACCGCGGCTTTGGCTTTAAAACAGCTTTCCAAGCTGAAAGGATGTGAGGCCCATTCCTCGGTGATTTTGTCTCAGGTGGATGAGACAACTTTCCGAAAGTTAGGCGTGAATTTAACGACGGAACCAGTTTATCAATCGAAAAAGCTGTATCATAAGTAATGCAATAAAAAATTTTATGAAAAAGCCCGTTCCAACAGGAGCGGGCTTTTTACCGTCCAGAGGTACTAAGCGGTATACCTCCCTCAAAGAACATTATTCTTTGCATCTTCCGGGAAAAAACGGAAAATAGATTCTACATCTTACGCGTCTTCTGTACCACTATCCGTAAGAAATGATCCGCTTCAAAAACGCCTTTTCCCTTCTTTTATCTGACTGCGCGGATACTTACAATGGTTCGCTCTATTCCGGGCTTGCGGTGAAGATTTTTCGCCCTAGTGACGCTTAAGATTCGCTGAGTATGAAGGCTTCAAGCGCTGATACAAAAAACGCCGCGAAAAGGGAAATCCTTTTCGCGGCGCTAGTCTTTCTTGTTTTCTTGTTTCAGGAAAACGCAAATAGGCTTAAATTTTTTAAAGACCTTAAGTAACAGTGCCTGAATCCCCATTGTTCAGTGCCTGTAAATTAGGATTTTCTGCATTTTCACTAGAACACTAGGACACTTAAAACACTTTATGAAACCGGAAATGAAGGATTATTCTCCGCAGACGGTCTCAGCCAAAGTAACTCTGGGGGCATCCTGAACCGGAGAGATCACGACAGCCTTCATGGTATCACCCTCAGCCACCGCTACAAAGTGACCCTTGCCGGGATCAATGCTCAGTTCTGTGCCAGCGGGGATCCGGACAATCTGAGCGGACTCCATAACCGCTTTGCCATCCTTGATATCCGCAAACAGCATCAGGGCAGGGCCTTCTAAGAAATAAAACAGTTCCGTGTCCTCGTGATACTCGATCTCATCGAAGGTAGGAGTATGATGCCAGCCTTCCAAGAGGCCGCAGGCGATCTTTGTAGACTTGAAATCCACTACCATGGGAAATGCAGTCCACTCAAAAAAGTTTTCCTTATAAGGCTCTAAGGAGTTGGTGCAAAGAGTCTTAACGCCGCTGATGGTTACATCTTTTAGATCCTGAATTTTTACATTCATGAAAAAAACCTCCTATTTTTTCTTTTATTATAGCACTCTTAAAACAGGAAAGAAAGAGACAGGAAACATTTTATGGAAGAAATTTATTCTGTCGGAGAAAAACAGAGAAGGCGTCAGGCGTGGAAAATTGATAACCCTGGATCCCGCACGCTTGAGCGCCCTGAATGTTATCACTCAGGTCATCTACAAACAAGCAAGCCTCCGGATGAAGCCCCTGCGCATCCAATACACTTTGATAAATTTTGGGATCTGGCTTAATCAGACGAATACTGGCGGAAATATGAATGGAATCCATCAGTTTCATCACCGGGAAACGGTCTTGATATTGATAGAAGCGCAGCGAAGCGTTGGAAAGCAAATGCAAACCATACCCCTGGGCCTTTAATTGAGCTACCAACTCCAGCATACCGGGAACCGGCAAAAGGGTTTCATCCCACCGATCCATCACAGCTTGGATTTTCTCTTGATGCTGAGGCGCCTGACGGATCATGATTTTTACCGCATCTTCCTGAGAAATAGAGCCTTTGTCCAGCTCGATCCACAAGGGGGAAAACACGGTAGCAGCCATAATTTCAGGAGTAGCTTCCCAATCCCCGACAATTTGCTCCATGATACGGAAGGGATTATAGTCGATCAAGACGTTTCCCATATCGAAAATAAAAGTATTGATTTTGTTCACAGCAATGCCTCCTTTCGAAATCGACTGATCAGATCCGGAATACCCTGCTCGAAATTTACGCCGTACCGCTCATCCGTACCGTCGCGGACCGTGCGGGAAATGGTGTCGCTGACAAAATCCGCGGCGATTTGAGCGCAGCGGCTGGTTTCCAGTCCCTTCATTTTAGCGGCCACAAAAACGCTAGCGAACAGGTCACCGGTACCATGATAATGGCGGGGGATTTTCCGGGAAAACACAAAGACCGGCTGCTCCTCCGAATTGGATAGGCAGACAGCGCCGGTTTGCTCCGGGGAAAACCCTACTCCGGTAAGGATCACACCACACTGGAAGCAAGCGGCCAAACGTTGTGCCAACTGCGCTACGGCCTCACGGGTCCGGTATTGCTCCGGACAGTAAGATTCATCCAATAAAAGACACGCCTCCGTAAGGTTTGGCAGAATAAAATCCGCTTTGTGACAGAGCGCTTGGGTTTCTTTGGCCATTTCGGCGGAATAGGTTTGATACAGCTTTCCATTATCCGCCATACAGGGGTCAACAAAAATTAAGGTTTCCTGATTTGAAAGCAAGTCAAAAATTTCCGATACCACGGAAATTTGCTCCAAAGAGCCCAGAAAGCCACTGTAAATGCCGTCAAAATGGAGGTTTAGTGCGCTCCATTGGCGGGCGGCGGGAAGAAGATCAGCAGTGAGATCCCGGTGGGTAAATCCAGGCAGTCCGCCGGTATGAGAGGAGAGAAAAGCCGTGGGCAAAGGACAAGTCTCCAGCCCGCAAGCAGATAGAATCGGAAGAATAATGGTCAAAGAACATTTTCCAAATCCGGAAAGATCATGAATTGTGGCGATTCGTTTGTTATTCATAGCTTTACTTCCCGTTTACAGTGTCAATAAATCGGAGAAACGCTTTGCGGCCTGTCTCATCTGTTTTGTACACCCCGGAATTCTCCAAAATAGCGGAAAATACCTGGCCTACCTGAGCCTGGACAAAAGTATGAACATCCTGATCTCCGGAATAGATACTTTTCAATTCCCGGTACCAGTCGTAATGGGGCAGCATAGTTTCTTTGGAAAAAATAAGGTCAACTTTTTCCGGAGTGGTCAAAGCCTCCTCCACCAAGGCAAGTTCGGCTTTCAGCCGGGCCGGGAGAACCGCCAGGCCCATAACCTCGATCAGGCCGATGTTTTCTTTTTTCAAATGGTGATATTCAGCATGGGGATGAAAAATTCCCAGGGGATGCTCCTGACTGGTGCGGTTATTCCGCAGCACCAGGTCAAGCTCAAACCGGTTTCCCCGCTTGCGGGCGATAGGGGTGATGGTGTTGTGCGGCGTCTCACCGGTAAAAGCTTCGATTTCCACAGCAGGATCTGAATAGGATCGCCAATGGAAGAGAATTTTATCCGCCAGATCGATAAGTACACTCTGGTCCACAGAAGAAAGGCGGATAACGGACAAGGGCCATTTGATGATCGAGGCCTCCACTTGGGGATAGCCGTCAAAAGAAATGGTTTTTTCTGCTGGCGCTTTTGCCATGGGAAGCTCATAACAGCCGCCCTGGAAATGGTCATGGGAAAGAATAGAGCCTCCCACAATGGGGAGATCGGCATTAGAGCCGATAAAGTAGTGAGGAAATTTTTCCACAAACGCCAGCAGTCGGGAAAAGGTTTTACGCTCTATTTTCATGGGAACGTGTTTGCTGTTTAATAAAATGCAATGCTCGTTATAATAGACGTAAGGGGAATACTGAAGATACCAAATTTCGCCGCAAAGATCAATCGGGATTACACGGTGGTTGCCTCTGGGAGGCTGGGATACGTTACCGGCGTAACCTTCGTTTTCTCTGCACAGAAGGCATTTGGGATAGGAGGAGCTTTTCACCTTTCTGGCGGCAGCGATTGCTTTCGGATCCTTTTCGGGTTTGGACAGATTGATGGTGATGTCCATGGAACCGTAGGGAGTCTGTGCCACCCACTTTTCGTCTTTTTTTACCCGATCGGTGCGGATGTAATTGGAATCCCGGCTAAGCCGGTAGAAATAATCGGTGGCAACTTTTTTGTTGATATGAAAAAGAGAACGGAACTGATAGATCACCTCAGAAGGGCGAGGCATTAGGCAAGCCATGATTTCCGTGTCCAGCAAATCCCGGTAAACCGTAGAATTATTATCCAGAAGGCCGTTTTCCGCCGCCCAGTCCAGCATCCGGGTTAAAATTGGTTCCGGACTTGCGAGACTTTCGTCCGGGGCAACCGAGGGATTATAGTCATTTAATTTCAGTAAGGCCAGTATCCGGTTGGTAGCAAACACGGCGTCTTCCTGACGAAGAAGTCCTTTTTTTATACCGTATCGCACCAGCCGCGCAATTTCCAAATTAATATCGATCATTTTTTACTCCTAAAATTTTTCCGCGATTTCTGACGCTGTTTTGTAGATACTCTTGGGAGGAACCACACCCCGCACCATGGACAAAGGATAAATATTGCTGTTGGGGCAGATGACACTTCCGGGGTTCAGAACGGAGTTGCAGCCAACTTCCACGTGATCCCCTAAAATGGCACCGAACTTTTTCAGCCCAGTGGCGATTTTTTCTCCCTGATAGTTGACGGTCACGAGAGTCTTATCGGATTTCACATTAGAAGTAATGGAGCCTGCGCCCATATGGGAGCGGTATCCCAGAATAGAGTCGCCTACGTAGTTATAATGAGGCACCTGTACGTTATTGAACAGAATGACGTTTTTCAACTCTGTAGAGTTACCTACCACAGCGTTTTCGCCGACCAAAGCGCTGCCGCGCAAAAACGCGCCGTGCCGGACTTCCGTGTTTTTCCCGATGATAATGGGCCCATTAAGATACGCAGTGGGAAAAATCACAGCGGATTTAGCAACCCAAACGTTTTCCTTGACTTCCTCATATTCATCCTTGGGTAGCGCAGGACCTAAGGCCAGAATAAATTCCTTTATATGGGGAAGAGCTTCCCAGGGATACTGAAAACGGTTCAACAATGTCTCCGCCTGGGTCTGAGATAAATCAAAAAGCTTCGAAACAGTTAATTGTGAATACATGAAATACCTCCACACAGCCAAAATGTATGATGACGTGAGCCTAAAATTATTATATTTTTTTATTCTTTCCAGGTCAAGGAAAGGATAAAAAAGTACAGCTATTCACATCATTTTTCCATAAACTCCAGAGGTTTTGGGTATGGACGAATGAGAGAAAGCCTAGTATAATAAGAATGATTTTTTCACTTTTGCTACTGGAGTTTTAATTCTGCCTTTTCGCGGATTGCTTTTGAGAGTTTGGTTTGCCTTTCACTTCTGAAAACCTAAAATATCAGAAGAATGTTTTTATGCCTTATTATCGGCGCTCTGAAGGAATTTTTTTCACTAGCTGCTTTTAATGGCGCTGCGCATCGCCATACGATTGATCGGCTAAAATGGTTTCCTGTCATTTTCTCCTGCCGGCCTGAAGAAAGTCTGGATGTTCATGGCTTTTGGCCTTTTGAAAGGATGGCTTAAAGGTAACTGAATAAGCGCCGAAAGATCGTTGCCCAAAATTTTGATGCGCATTTTTAATGGCTTGTGCGAAACCGGTCGTAGACCTAAAATAGGGAAAAGAATCCTATGGGAATCCCCAGTTTCAGATACTGGGTCACCAATCCCTGTGATTTGAGCTGGAGGTGTCTTACGATCAGGTGAACGGATACGCCAGTCTCTTCATAAAAAAACAGGAACCCGTTGCCGGGCTCCTGTCTTTTAAGGGAGGAGTATTATGAAAAACGCGTTCTTGAACTCGGAGTAAGTTAAGTTGTTTTCTGATTTCAGTATAAAGCGAAAAAAGGGCGCTGTCAACGGGTTTTCGCCAGAGTTAACCGTGTTTTCATATCTTTTTACAACTTGTTGACAACTACAAGACGAAACGGAGATAAATAAAAAAATAGTTTAGTAAAGGAGATAAAGTAATGGTCATTATCGGAGAAAAATTGAATAGTTCTATCTCGTCGGTTTATGCCGCCATTGAGAAAAAAGACAGCCAGTTTGTGTCAGATCTGGCGGTGAAACAGGAGGAAGCGGGCGCGCATTATTTAGATATTAACGCCGGTATGTTTGTAGAGACGGAAGAAGAAAATCTTCGCTGGCTGATGAACACAGTGCAGGCGGTTTCCGGACTGCCGCTGGTCATCGATACTCCGGATCCCAAAGTGGCGCTGGCTTTGGCCAAAGAGTACCGGGGAGAAAAGCCCATCATTAATTCCGTGACTCTGGAGGAGAATCGGTTTGCCCCCATGGTAGAGGCGGCGAAGGCCTGCGGGGCGGCGATGGTGGCCCTGTGTATGGATGATTCAGGGGTTCCGGATGGCGTAGAGAGAAGGATTGAGCTTGCCAATGTGCTTACGGAAAAGCTTAGAAAAGAGGGCTTTGAACCTGAAGATATTTATTTAGATCCTATGGTCCGGCCAGTTGGTTCCGGAGAAGGGTATGGACTGGAAGCGATTCGGGCTATTCAGGGGATCAGAACCAATCTGCCTGATGTTCATATTGTGTGCGGCCTTTCCAACAGTTCCTTTGGTCTTCCCAACCGGGCGTTAATTAATCGTACCTTTTTAACCGCGGCAATGACCGTTGGACTGGACGCAGCGATTATGGATCCGATGAATCGGGAACTGGTGGCTACGATGTACGCGGCAGAGGCTGTTCTGGGCGTAGATGATTACTGTATCGAATATTTAGGCGCGTACCGGGATGGGCTTCTTTAACAGCGAAACAATTAAGGATGCTGTAGCGGGGTAAGGAGATCTCCTTACCCTTTTTTGCCGCTGAGTGATCATAACAGAGATCCTGGCGACGCTATAGAGTGCTTTTATATGCTGACCCATGCGTTACCCGATTCCAAACCATATCCAAGAAAGCTTGACCCAACAGGAGGTTGCTTTTGTGATTTTAACGTGAAGATTTTTGAGAATTAAGGGAGAATCGAGATTTTCCTGCCGGCAATGAAAAAGCTTTACTGGTTTTGCAGCGCAGAATAAAGCAAAATTTAAAACGGTCTGAAGAAAATTAAAACGGATAGAAAATGATTCTTGCAGAATTTTCTACTTCTCTACATTGTGATATGGGAAGGACAATATCACATACCGCGCGATTCTTGTTTGGATGCTCCTGCTCCTCAGGGACGTTTGCGAGCCTATTTTATTTTCTGGTTTTGGTCGTAAATACATTTAATGTAATATATGCTGGCGCTTTCAGGGAAAGGAAATCAATCAGGCTAGGGAAAGGAGATCAATAAGGCCAGGGAAAAATCGATAGGGCTAGAAAAGAAGATCAACAGAATCTAGAAAAGGTCGGAAGAGGGATTTCTCTTCCGACCTTTTTAGGTTTTGTATGAATTGATTTCTTTCCAGCCAAAGCATTATAACGGATAGGACTTTCCTATAATATTACGGTAATGGTTAAAGACCTGCCATCTGTACTTTTGGCGAAAATTTTTCCTTTGTGGGAAAGAACAATCGCCTTAGCTAATGATAACCCCACACCGTACCCCTCGATTTCAGAGCTGCGGGAAGCGTCCCCGCGGTAAAATCGCTCGAAAAGCCGGTCCAAATTGTCAGCGCTGGCAAGATGCTCTACGGTATTGAAAAATGTCAGCTCAAAATTTCTTCCTGTTTTTTCCAAGGCTACTTGGATGATACCATGACGATCAGAATATTTCATGGCGTTATCAGCTAAAATGGAAATCAGCTGTCGAATAGCTTGCTCGTCGCCATGGTAGGAAAGATTTGGCTGAATTTCTAAAGAGAAGGTTTTTCTGCGGGCTTCAGCTATCGGAAGGAATGGAGTTAAGGTTTCCTCTACAGCGTCGGAAAGCGAAAAATCCGTTAGTTTCAAGCGGATGTTTTCTTCATCCATTCGAGCCAGCGCCACCAGATTTGAGGTGAGCTGGGACAATCGGCTTACCTGCTTGTGGATACTCTTTGTCCAGTCTGATTCTCCATCTTTCATTTCCAATACCGACAAGTTGGCGTCGATAATGGCAAGCGGAGTTTTGATTTCGTGAGAGGCGCCTGTGATAAATTGTTTTTGTTTCTCCAAACTTTCCGCTATCGGCCGAATCACAATTTTAGAAAATACCAACACCAGTATCAATACTCCAGCGATTCCTGCCAAAGAGACCCATATACTAGCGCCAAAAAAGGAATACAGCGTAGAGAGATCCTGATAACAGTCTAAAAAAATGACTAGCTTTCCCTGAGAGCTATCAGAAACTGAATACCGAAAACTGGAATAGAAGCCTGAATTTTTTCCGCTGCTGCAGACCGCGTTGGCATATTCAATCGCTTGGGAGTCGGTTAGAAGGGTGCTTTCGGTATTAACGTCGATCACGTCGCCGGACTCATCAAACAAAACGCTGAAATGTCGGGTTTTGTATGGAGTGTCAGGAGAGACGCCATTTTTTCCATAGGGAGCGCGCCAGGTTTTTCCATCTTTCTCTTTTTCCGGCTTAGGAAATTTCCCGTTGTTTTCTTCCAGTATGGATATCAGCCGGTCAGCGCGACTGGTAACGTCATAAAAGCTGACCGAATTGATAATGCCGATGATGATTGCCAGCACGGCGATAACCGAACACATCGCCACAGCGACAAACTTGCGGCGCAACTTTTTAACCATTGTTTACCTCCAGGGAATAGCCTAGATTCCTCGAGGCCTTAATTTGTACATTCGCGCCAATCGAAGCCAGCTTTTTTCGTAGATAGGAAAGATATACCCATACCACATTGATTTCGGTGTCGCTATCATAACCCCAGATCTTTTCCAGAAATCGGTCGGTAGAAATTAATTGTCCCGGGTTGGCCATCAGCAGCTCCAGCATTTGAAATTCCTTATTGGCCAGGCGAAAAGAGCCCTGTTGAGAGGACAGTTCAAAGGTCGCCCTGTTTAAAGAGATATTGCCAATGGTGAGAACAGTATCTGTTAAATCCCCTTGCCGACGGGTCATCGCCCGAATCCGCGCCAAAAGTTCCTTGGTGGCGAAAGGTTTGGTCAAATAATCGTCGGCACCACTGTCCAGCCCTGTGACTCGATCGTCTATCTCGGATTTGGCGGTAAGCAGTAAAATCGGAATATGGATCCCCTGTTCACGAGCTTTTTTTACAACTGTAACGCCATCCATTTTCGGCATCATAATATCCAGAATCGCCCCATCATAGTTTTCGGCCTCTAAATAGGACAAAGCATCCTGTCCATTGTAAACCGGGTCGACAGAATAGTGGTTATATTCTAATATGGCTACCAGGGCGTTAGAAAGCTCTTTTTCATCTTCGGCGAGCAACAAGCGCATGATTATTTTCCCTCCTGTCAAGGCCCATCGTGAAATAAATATAATATAGCCACCTTAATTCAGCTTAAAAACAGTATACCATGAAATGCATCAACCATCAACGAAATGACATGTTTAGAAATTTCCTGAAGATAAAAACACCAATAGACTTAGTGTTTCGGTGGCTTGGTTGCTGTGCTTGGAACGGAAATCATTTCTGGATAAGCCACAGAAAGTGACATGGCGAGAGTGCGAGTTCGGTTTTTCCGGATTTCTACAAACAGCAAAGAAAAAAGCAGCGCTTTGCCGTTTCGGCAGAGCGCTGCTGAGGAATTTTCCTTCATGAAACGCAGTAATCATTTTTTCAGTGGGATTTTTCCGTGGACTTTTTAGGCAACAGAGTAACGCGCATCAGTGCGAGGGTAAAAGCGCCACGCGAAATATCCATGTCCTTTTAGTTCTTAGAATCAAATAAAAATATGCTATTATAATTTGTATTTATTATGGTCATGAGATGCGGCGTTGGGAAATTGGGCCTGCTGCTTATAGAATCTGAATGCCGCCTACAGGACGGATAGAAAGCAGATGACAGGAACCTGCGCCCAAGATAGTATCCATTTTTTCGCGGAAAGTCTCTACGTAATCCGCAGGGACAAAAGTTTGCACCGTGCCGGCAAAACCGCCTCCATGGACTCTCCAGGCGCCGCCGTGATCTTTGAGGAACCGCTCGCACAGGGCTAACGTGACGGAAACACCCTGCTCCTGGGGATAAGAGGTGGAAAACACATTTTGCAGGTATTGATAAGAAGAGGCGCCGGATTCGACCACCAGCTCCTTGAATAAATCAAAATCTCCTGTCCTTAGGGCTTCTACCTGGCGCAGTACCCGCTGATTGTCGCCATAAAAATGGATTGCTCGCAGAACAGCCCGGTCACCTACAGCCTGGCGCAGCTGAGAAAGGCTACCGTAAAAATCGGCTTCAGGTACCTGGCGCAATACCTCTTTTCCAAAGTAAGCGGCTACCCGTTTCATTTCCTCGGGAATAGCGGCGTAGTCTGGGGTTAGGTTAGCGTGGCTGCCGTGGGTGTCAATGATGCATAAGGTGTACCCGCAGTGGGCAAAATCAAAATCGATTTTTTCTACCTTTGGAGCTTCTCTGTTTTCAAAATCAATGGTGATAAAGCCGCCGATAGAGCTGGCGGATTGATCCATTAGGCCGGAAGGCTTTCCAAAATAGATGTTCTCCGTGTATTGGCTGATCTGGGCGATACTCAAAGGAGTTTCTTTTCCGTCGCAGAATAAAGCGTTCATGGTGGTGCCAAGAAGGACCTCAAAAGCGGCCGAGGAGGAAAGGCCGGATCCCTGAAGCACATTGGAAGTGGTGTAGGCGTCGAAACCGCCGATCGAGTAGCCCAGCTGGCGGAACCGGGAACACATGCCGCGGATCAGAGCGGCGGAGGTGTTTTTTTCCTTTTCCACGACATCCAGCGAGGAGATATCCACGGTATCCTGAGGATACCCCTCAGACTTTACCTTGATCAGATTACTGTTGTTCTCGGAGACGATCGCGATCACATCCAAATTGACGCCGGCGGCCAGCACTCTGCCCAGCTGATGGTCAGTGTGGTTACCGCCGATTTCCGTTCTTCCGGGAGCGCTGAAAATAGAGATTTCCCGGCTGACACCGAACAGTTCCTCAAATTTTTCAATGGCGTTAATCAGTCTTTCCCGGTGGATTAGAACCTTCTCTATGGGACAAACATATAAATAGGCGAGTTTATCATCTAAATCGCCGTTCATGAGCATGATTTTTGCGCTAACGGTATTCATAACAGGACTCCTCCTAAAAGCTAAAATCTGTTTTTCTACAGTGTACCCCAGCGTGAGTCTTTCGTCTATCGCCGTTTGTACCATTTTTTTGTGTTTTTGTCTCATTTTCTGTTTTGTACATCGGAAATGAGAGCCGGGAACTGTTTTTCGGACCACTGAACATGTCAGGAAAAGAAGATCATGGCGAGATCGCTGAATGGGGAATGAGCGCTGGGCAATAAGCGCGGCGGAATAGAGGCGGGAAACAGGCGTATAGGATGATTTCGCGTTTTAAGAAAAGAGAACTACCTTTCTCAGGCGAATTTTGGATTCGATTAGTTTTGAGCGGGAAGACGTGCCTAGTGCCTGCCGATCCGCTGATTTCGCGGAAAAATATTGGGAAGAAAATGCGGCGGACATCAGAAAAAATAAATTTATCATTTTCAGGCGTTTTCTCCCGAGGATCCGGTGCCTTTTCATTGACAAATAGCCCTTTCGGTGGGATAATATAAAGGTTAACGATGCTAATAAACGAAAGGAAGGAAATATAGATGAGCAAGGAGCTTGCGAAAGCGTATGAGCCCCGAGAAGTGGAAGACCGAATTTATGACTTTTGGATGCGGGGCGGCTACTTTCACGCGGAAGTAGACCCGGAGAAAAAGCCCTATACCATCGTGATTCCCCCTCCGAATATTACAGGGCAGCTCCATATGGGACATGCTCTGGATGAAACGATCCAGGATATTTTAATTCGCTTTAAGCGGATGCAAGGTTATTCTGCCCTTTGGCTGCCTGGCACCGACCATGCTTCCATCGCGACGGAAGCGAAAATCGTGGAAGCTATGAAAAAAGAAGGCCTGACCAAAGAGGATGTGGGCAGAGAAGGCTTTTTAGAGAGGGCCTGGGACTGGAAAGCGAAATTCGGCGGCAGAATTGTGGAACAGCTGAAGAAGCTGGGATCCTCCTGTGACTGGGAGAGGGAACGCTTCACTCTGGATGAGGGATGCAGCGAGGCGGTTAAGGAAGTATTTGTTCGCTTGTATGAAAAGGGATTGATTTACCGCGGCGAGCGAATCATTAACTGGTGTCCTCATTGTAAGACTTCTATTTCCGACGCGGAGGTAGAGTTTGCCGAGCATGACGGTAATTTCTGGCATCTGCGATATCCTTTGACCGACGGCACCGGAGAACTGCGTCTGGCTACCACCCGTCCCGAGACTTTGCTGGGCGATACTGCGGTGGCGGTGCATCCGGATGACGAGCGCTACAAGGCGTATGTGGGTAAAACCGTCACTCTGCCTCTGGTGGGGCGTGAGATTCCAGTCATCGCCGACGAATATGTGGAAATGGATTTTGGAACCGGTGTGGTGAAGATCACTCCGGCTCATGACCCCAATGACTTTGAGGTGGGGCTGCGGCATAACCTGCCTGTGATCAACGTAATGGATGAAGGCGCCGTCATCAATGAAAACGGCGGAAAATATCAGGGAATGACCAGAGAAGAGGCCAGAAAAGCCATTGTCAAGGATTTGGACGAGGGCGGCTATCTGGTGAAAATCGAACCGATCAAGCATAATGTCGGTTCCTGTTACCGCTGCGGAACTGTGGTGGAACCTCGAGTCAGCAAACAATGGTTTGTGAAAATGGAGCCTTTGGCCAAGCCCGCCATCGATGTGGTCCGGGAGGGAAAAATCCGTCTTATCCCGGAGCGGATGGAGAAGATTTATTACAACTGGATGGAGAATATCAAGGATTGGTGCATTTCCCGCCAGCTTTGGTGGGGTCACCGGATTCCCGCGTGGTACTGTGCGGACTGTGGTGAAACCATAGTGGCGAAGGATACGCCGGAAAAATGTCCCAAGTGTGGCGGCAGCCATCTTCATCAGGATGAAGACACTCTGGATACCTGGTTCTCCTCTGCGTTGTGGCCATTTTCCACCCTGGGGTGGCCGGAAAAGACTCCGGAGCTTTCCTATTTCTATCCGACTGATACCCTGGTGACAGGCTATGATATTATTTTCTTCTGGGTAGCCCGTATGATTTTCTCCGGATTGGAGCATATGGGGGATATTCCCTTTAAAACAGTGTTCTTCCACGGACTGGTGCGGGATGCTCAGGGCCGGAAGATGA
Source organism: uncultured Oscillospiraceae bacterium (assembly GCA_959596515.1). Lineage (GTDB taxonomy): Bacteria > Bacillota > Clostridia > Oscillospirales > Acutalibacteraceae > Clostridium_A. The sequence goes on along the minus strand of CAUFXR010000020.1, from coordinate 7,131 downwards.
GCAAATCTTTAGGCAACGGTATCGATCCCATCGAGGTCATCGAGAAATATGGAGCGGACGCTCTGCGCTTTACCCTGGTGACCGGAAACAGCCCCGGAAACGATATGCGCTTTACCGAGGAAAAGTTGGAATCCAGCCGGAATTTCGCCAATAAGATCTGGAACGCTGCCCGGTTTATCCATATGAATATCGACGGCTTTGACGTGAAAAATGACCTACCGGAGTCTTTGACCCTGGAGGATCAGTGGATTGTCAGCGCCCTGAATACCGTCACCAGAGAAGTAACGGAAAATCTGGAAAAATACGAACTCGGCATCGCGGTGCAGAAGCTTTATGATTTCATTTGGGATCAGTTCTGTGACTGGTACATCGAGTTGGCCAAAACCAGACTGATGGCGAAAGATGACACCTCTGTGGGTGCCCGCCAGGTACTGGTTTGGACTTTCACGAATATTTTGAAGCTGATGCATCCCTTTATGCCTTATATCACGGAGGAAATTTGGCAGACTATGCCTCACGAGGGCGAAGCCTTGATGGTGGCGGCTTATCCCCAGTATGACGTGAAGTACGCTTATCCTCAGGCGGAGACGGAAATGCGCCGCATTATGGAAGTAATCCGCGCTATCCGCAACCGGAGAGCGGAAATGAATGTGCCGCCGTCCAGGAAGGCTAAGGTGTATGTGGCTTCCTCCTTCGAGGAAACTTTCCGAAAAGGCGCTCAGTTTGTGGCGCGTCTGGCCTACGCCAGTGAGGTGGAGATCGGGGAATCCTTCTCTATTCCGGGCGCGGTGACCATCGTCACCGCCGACGCCAAGGTGTATATCCCTATGGATGAGCTGGTAGATAAAGAGGCGGAGCTGAAGCGGCTCAACAAAGAAATGGAGGCCGCTCAGAAGCAGCTGGACCAGGTAAACGCCAAGCTGAACAATCCTGGATTTACCGGAAAGGCTCCTGCCAATGTGGTGGAAGGCGCCCGCCAAAACGCTCAAAAGCTGGAAGATAAGATCAAAATGATCGCTTCTAGTATTGAGGCTTTAAACGGATAAATAACAAAAAAACAAAAGGTTCAGGCGCCCTTTCGGCAGCCTGAACCTTTCTGTTGCGGTTTAAGGTTTAAGCGGAAAAGTTTTACTGTTATGGAAAAGAAATACAATGACGCTTGGTTAGCGCGGTTTGTCCGGATTAGCGCTGCTTGCCCACGGAAAAGTACCTTTATGCTGATTTTTAATCCACGCAAAGGAAAACATCCGTGAGGGTTTTACCGGATTGGTATTCTCGATGCGGGGAGATATGCGAGGCCCCTCGGGAAAACATAATGAAAATCTGAGCGTTGCCTTTCTTAGAAGCCAACCGATTTGTCTGGTTTGCGAAAGTTTTGAAGGAATCGGTCAGGCTCATTTGGAGGCTGCTGCGGTTGCTTCCTTGTGGACTTTCAAATGAGGCGAGTTAAATGCGTCAACGCAACGGGACAAATTTTCGGTACACTCCGGTGTGCTTTTCGTCCAGCTCCATATCCCGATGGAAGTGGCCAAAAAACCAGTGTTGATACTGAACCTTGTCTTCCACTTCCTGCAAAAACAGGTTTAACGGGTATTCTCCTTCTACATTCCGCAGTTGGGTGACCAGAGAATACGGGGCGGTATGGGTGAGAATATAGTCTACCTTGTAGCGAGATTTCTCCAAATTTCGCCAGGCCTCCCGGTATTCCCGGAAATTAGGCATTTCTTCAGGCCACCAGGTGCCGTCTTTTTTTCGGAGATCCTTGTATTTGGAGCAGGCGCCGCCCATGACAAAAAATGACCGGCGGTTCAGAGTGTAAATTTGTCCTCGCATCAAGTGGATGACGCTACCGCTGATCCAGTGGACATTGCCTCCGTTCCACACGGTTATGGTTTGGGAATTCAGCCTTCCGTAATTTTCCCAATTGCCGTCCAGAAACAGTGTGGTGAAATTTCTCTGGGAAAGCCACTGAAGCATGTCTTTCTGTTCATTGCTTTTGGCGGACCAAATGTCCCCAAAATCCCCGCAGATAATTACATAATCTTTTTTAGTCATGCGCTTCTGCTGGGGAAAACTGATTTCGCTGAGTTTATTCATATCCGCGGGACAATGGGTGTCCCCGGTAATAAAAATCATAAATCTTAGCCTCCCTTTAAGCTCATAGGGCGTGGCCCCTCACAAATTTAGTATACCACAGCTTTTCAAAATTCTCAAAAAGAAAAAGGTGTTTTATGACGTATTGTGATGCAGTCAACAAAATCAATTCCCTTTTGCGGTTTGGTATGAAGCCGGGTTTGGAACGGATTCAGGCTTTGCTGGATCGCATGGGCAATCCGCAGAAGCAATTAAAATTCGTCCATGTAGCGGGAACCAACGGCAAAGGCTCTGCCTGCGCGTTGCTTTCCTCAGTGCTGAGAGAGGCTGGTTACAAGACCGGCTTGTTCACCTCTCCTTACATCACTGATTTTCGGGAGCGGTTTCAGATCAACGGCGAAAAGATCCCCGAGGAAACGCTGGCGCGTATCCTCGGCCAGTTGATGCCAATGGTAGAGGAAATGGCGGTACAGGGCGAGATCATTACAGAATTTGAACTGATCACCGCTTTGGCATTTCAATGGTTTTACGAGGAAAAATGTGATGTTATTGTGCTGGAAGTGGGCTTGGGAGGCCGATTTGACGCCACTAATGTTATCGATACCCCCTTGGCAGCGGTTATCATGTCGATTTCTCTGGATCATACCGCTATTTTAGGGGACACTGTGGAACAAATCGCCTTTGAAAAATGTGGTATTGTCAAAGAGGAAGGCGATGTGGTACTGTATCCGGACCAGGAGGAAGGCGTGTACGGCGTAGTGGCTGAAGCGGTCCAAAAGCACAACGGCCGGTTGATTTTGCCGTCTCCAACTTCCGTGCGTGAGATCTCTTCTTCCATAGAAGGAACTGTGGCGTGTTACCGGGAGGAGGAATACCAGCTTCCGTTTTTGGGCGCCCATCAGCTGAAAAACGCCGCGGCGGCTTTCGCCGCTATCGAACTGCTGAAGGAAAAAGGGTACCATATTTCCAGACAGGCCATGAAAGACGGCGTCGCCAAGGCGTATATCCCCGCTCGCATGGAGGTCCTTGGCCGAACTCCCCTGATCATTTTGGATGGGGCCCACAATCCAGGAGCGGCGCAAGTGTTGGCGCAGGCCCTGGAAAAATATCTTTCTCACCGGAAGATCATAGGTGTCATGGGGATGCTAAAAGATAAGGACAGTAAGTCATCCTTAAAGAGTCTTGCTTCTCTGTTTCACGCCTTGATTACCGTATCCCCTAAAAACCCAAGAGCGCTGCCGGCGGAGGATCTGGCGGATCGAGCGCGGGAGTACTGTTCTCAGGTTTTTGTGGAGGAAGACCTTTCCAAAGCTATTAGCCTGGCCCGGAATCTGGCGGGAGAGGATGGCGCCGTTGTAATCTGCGGTTCCCTTTATCTCGCGGGCGAGATTCGTCCGCTTTTATTGGAAGACGCTTTCCAAAAAAAAAAACAGCTGAATCAAGCGACATTGTTCGAGTAAATTCACAGCCTCTATCCTTTAAACTAGGATAGAGGCTTTTTTATGCCGTTTTATGAATAATTTCCGGAAAAGAGGGAACATCATGGGTGTGACACTATCGAATCAAGATGGGGTGTTGACCGCTGCACTGACGGGGGATATCGACCATCATACCGCCAAAGAACTTCGGCAGGCCATAGACGAAGCCATCGAAAGGGACAAGCCAGGCCTTTTGCTGTTGGATTTTCAAGGCGTGGACTTTATGGACAGTTCTGGAATCGGTCTGGTAATGGGGCGGTATAAAGTGATGCAGCAAAATGGGGGCGAAGTGGAAGTGACTCATGTACCCAAATACATAAGCAGGGTATTCAGACTCTCCGGGCTGGAGCAGTTAGGCGTCATGGACAAAAAGGCGCGCCCCCAGAAAAGAGATATAGAGGAGGAAGTAAATCATGAAGCCCATAAATGAAATGGATCTGAAATTTTTAAGCCGATCATCTAACGAGAGTTTTGCCCGGGCCGCTGTGGCGGCCTTTGTGGCCCAGGCCGATCCGACCATTGACGAGATGGCGGATATTAAAACCGCGGTCAGCGAGGCAGTGACCAATTGTATTGTTCACGCGTATCGGGAAAGCCTGGGAGTGATTTACATAAACGTAAAGCTATTCGAAAACGGGACGATTTCGATCCGGATTCGGGATAAAGGCTGCGGCATCGAGGATGTAAAAAAGGCCATGGAGCCGATGTTCACCACAGCGGGTGGCGAACGGGCCGGACTAGGTTTCGCGGTGATGGAAAGTTTTATGAATCGACTGAAGGTGTCGTCCAAAGTGGGGAAGGGCACTACTGTGACCATGGAAAAGGTGATTATCCGCCGTGGATTGCAAAATGGATAACCGGGAGCAAGCGATTGAAAGCAATATGGGCTTAGTGCACGCCTGTGCGAAACGGTTTCGGGGCAGGGGAATCGAATACGACGATCTGGTCCAGGCGGGGTGCCTGGGACTGGTGAAGGCGGTGGACCATTTTGACGAAAGCCGGGGACTTCAGTTTTCCACCTACGCGGTCCCGGTCATTCTGGGAGAAATGCGCCGGCTGTTTCGGGATGGAGGCGCCATCAAGGTAGGAAGAGCGCTGAAGGAACTTTCGCTAAGAGCGACCAGGGTGTGCAACGAATTTTCTCTGCGGGAGGGGCGCCAACCCACCATCAGCGAGCTGGCGGAGGAACTCGGTGTGGAGCCTGCGGAAGCGTCGCAGGCGTTGGGAGCTTCCCAGCAGCCACTTTCCTTAAGCGCGGATGAGGAAAACGGCGGCGGTCAAATTGATGTACCCACCGAGGCTCCGGAGGAAAAAATTTCTGAGCTGATCGCCTTAAAGCAGGTGGTAGGCGAGCTGGAACCGAGAGATCGCAGCCTGATCGTTATGCGTTTTTTCAAAAGCCAAACCCAGACCCAGACCGCCGAGGTATTAGGTATGACGCAGGTGCAGGTCTCACGACGGGAAAAGAAGATTTTGCAGGAACTAAAGGCCAAGCTTTCTTAATTTCATCTTGAAAAATGAACGATCTTTAAATTTACTTTTAATAAAGATTCCGCCATATTGACCCTGCGTTTTTTCAGTGTTACCATATAACATAAGGAAAGGACGGAGCGGTTAATGAATTGGTTATATCGTTTTATGTATGGCAGATATGGGGCTGATCAGCTTACCTTAGCTCTGATTATCCTATATCTGATTTTATCTTTAACCTTGACCCTGATTCCCGTGCCATTGATTTGGCTGTTGGCTTACATTCCTATGGTATTTTGCTTTTACCGCATGCTGTCCCGGAATATCGCGAGACGCCAAGCGGAAAATTGGGCGTTTTTGAGAGTATGGAACCCAATAAAGAACTGGTTCAAGTCAGCAAACCAAAATTTTAAGGCTCATCAGGAGTATAAATATTTTAAATGTCCCAACTGTAAGCAAAAACTGCGAGCTCCCAGGGGAAGAGGGAAAATTCAGGTTACTTGTCAGAGATGCAGCCATCAGTTTATTAAAAAGGTATAAAAAGCGGTCCACCGAGATTTGGTGGACCGCTTTTTATACCTTTAATGGTTGAATCAACAGATTTGTCTATGAAAACAAGTAAAAACGGAAAGAAAATCTACCGTCATATACGTTGGCGTGAATAACAGAAAATGAACCGATCAATCGGATAAGCCGTTTAAAGTGAAAGAAATATTATCCGGCGCATCTTTTAATAGCCTTTAATCTCTTTTAGGTCATACGGCGTCTGCTGATAGACGTAGTAATTGAGCCAGTTTGTAAACAACAGGTTAGCATGGCTTCGCCAGGTAAGAGGAGGCAGCGTGTTCGGATCATCACCCGGGAAATAATTCATCGGTACATGAGGACGCAGACCTTTGTGGACATCTCGGAAATACTCGCTTGCCAGAGTGTTTCGGTCATATTCCGCATGCCCGGTGACAAAAAACTGTCTGCCGTTTTTATTGGCTACAATAGAAACTCCCGCGATGCGAGAAGTTGCCAGTATTACCAGCTCCTCGTGCTGCTCAATATCCTCCCGACGTACTTCCGTGTTTCTAGAATGAGGAATCAGAAAACGGTCATCAAATCCCCTCATCAACGGATGATATATATCCAAAATACGGTGACGGAACACACCGGAAAGTTTTTCATCTAATAAATATTTGGGAATTCCATAATGGTAATATAACCCCGCCTGGGCACCCCAGCAGATGTGCAGAGTGGAATAGACATTTTTTTTGCTCCATTCCATAATCTGACAGAGCTCATCCCAGTAGTCAACTTCCTCAAAGGGCAAAAGCTCTACCGGCGCGCCGGTAATAATCATTCCGTCATAGCGTTCTTCTTTTACTTGATCAAAGGTTTTATAGAATTTATTCAAATGAGACTGAGATGTATTTTTAGAAACATGAGTAGCCGCTTGAAGAAGTTCGATGTCTACCTGCAGAGGGCTGTTACCCAATAAGCGCAGCAACTGAGTCTCGGTTTCTATCTTAGTAGGCATCAGATTCAAGATTAAAATTTTTAACGGGCGGATATCCTGGGTCATCGCCCTGTCATTGGTCATAACGAAAACATTTTCAGATTCCAGGACCTTGAGAGCCGGTAACTGATTTTGAATCTTAATGGGCATGTATTTTTCCTCCCAATCCCTTTCAATGCTAACCTAATTATTATAGCAAACTTTTATTGATAGTTCAACAAAAGGATATTACACAAAAAAGCAGCCGTTTTATAAATAATTTTAAGGAACAAATTAGAATAAAATGCATATTTTGGGAATTACCGGGAAATCTTAAGAAAAAGCCTTGACATCATGCCGTTACTATGATATTATCTTATCCACGCTTCCGATTTTTCACTTTCGAAAAAGGAAGAAAAAGAGTGAAAAAAGTACTTGACATTTTTTGGAGAAAGCGATATAATAGTTATCGCTCTCTTGAGAAGATTGACGGCATATTTGGCAATGGTTAAGACATTGTAAAATGGCAGCTGGTAAGGTTTTTTCAGGAAGCTAGGACCTTGAAAATTAAACAACGCGAAGAAGAAAGAGACCCGTAATTCCTTT
>CAUFXR010000019.1 GCA_959596515.1 uncultured Oscillospiraceae bacterium | reverse complement strand
TTCGCCGCCGTATAAGTCGTGATTGACAAGGGCGGTATAGTAGCTGTCAATGGTATCGAAAAGGCAAGGACTTGTGTACGACCCATTCCATTAAAAATGTTGTTCTGCATGAAATCGTGTTGCGGAACTTGCGGGAAGCAATCGAGTATGTAACGCAGTACGAAGCCGAGTTTATCCAAGAAGCGGCAGACAGCCGTTTACGGGAGCGCGACGCGGAGTTTTCCCGCAAGCGTGAAACACTTTCCAAAGCCGAAAGCCGGATTGCCGAACTGGATAACCTGTTCAAGCATTTATACGAGGACAATGTAACCGGGAAATTATCAGATGAACGGTTTATCAAAATGTCCCGTGATTATGAGTTGGAGCAGGAAAACTTAAAATCAATGGCAGAAGTGTTGCGGGAAGAAATCAAGCAGCAGGAAAAACAAAAGACCAATGTTAAAGCGTTTATCAGCGTCGTAAAGAAGTACACCGATATGCAGGATCTCGACGCTTCCATTTTGCGGGAGTTTATAGACCGTATCGAGGTTTCCCATACCGACAAGAAATCCAAGACAAGGGAAATCACGATTGTTTATAACTTCATCGGCGCATTTGATTTTGAACGGGCAAAAGAAAAAGCCCAAAATACAACTCAAAAACAGCAAAGAACGGCATAGCCGTTTGGCTATACCGTCCCTTGCTTCAATGTTTTCTTAATTCACCGCGGCATTTCGCAGGAGCTTTTTTATTGCCAAAGACGAAGGCGGCCACCTCCGGCAGTAAGCAATAGCCAGCCTCTGCAGCTTGGACATAATAAGGACCAGCGCCTAAGAGACGCTGGCCTTTATTATGTCCTTTTTAAAGATCTATTATGCCACCCGCTGTACAGTTGCTCCTGACGATCTTTCGGCGTCTTTGCTTTGGAAAAAATCGGGTTTGCCCTTTGAACCCATATCGCCGGCATTCCGGTTTGCCTCATAATCACAGGAGGGTCAGGCCGCTAATCACAAGAAGGTCAGGCCGCTAATCACAAGAAGGTCAGGCCGCTAACCACGAAGAGAATCAGGCCGCTAACCACGAAGAGGGCCAGCCTGCTAATCACAAGAAGATCAGGCCGGTAATCACAGGAGGGGCAGGCTGCTAATCATGAAGAAGGTCAGGCGTTTTTTACAGAGCCTGGTTTCCTGTCGGGCTATTCGTCTTCCCGGTAGTTGCCTAGGAAGGAAAAACTGGGAAGCTCATCGCTTAAAGCGCAGATCAGATCCAGAACTTTATCATCCCGGACGCTGCCGATAAAATCCAGATAGAAGAAATACTCAAAATAGTGCTCAAATTTGCGGTCGGGGATCGGGCGGGACTCGATCTTAGTCAGATTCAATCCCAGCATGGCGAACCGCCCCAGCACACTGTAAAGAGAGCCGGTGGTATGGTTCAGGGAAAAGCAAAGACTAATTTTATCAGCGCCATCCGGAATAGAGAGCGCCTTAGAGATGACAACAAACCGGGTCTGGTTGGTGGAGCTGTTTTGGATATTTTCCTCTAAAATGTTCAATCCGTATTCCTTGGCGGCCTCCCGGGAACAAATGGCGGCAAAAGTGGGATCCTTTGCCGTGGCGACCATTTCCGCGGCGGCGGCGGTATTAGAGTAATTTACCGATTTCAAGCCATATTCCTTGATTTTCGCGGAACATTGGGAAAGCGCCTGGGGATGGGAATATACCTGCTTTATCGTATCGCGGGAAGCACCTTGCGCGGCGCAGAGAAAATGCCGGATGGAAAGATGGGTGGCGCCCACGATAGAGAACCGGTAGCGGAGAAGCAAGTCATACACATCGGAAACCGAGCCGGCGGAGGAATTTTCCACCGGAATCACGCCGAAATCCGCTTCATCCCGGTCAACGGCGGAGAACACATCCTCAAACACCGGATAGAATACGGTTTTGCTGCCGGGATAAAGCCGCAGTACCGCCTGATGGGAGAAGCTTCCCACCACCCCGGGGCAGGCCACAACCGGCTTTGTTTCGGTGGCCAGGGGTTTCCTGGCGGCTTGGATTTGCTGGCGAAGTTCTTTCCCGGAATGCAGGGCCCCATGCTGCAGAGCGCGGCTGGCCTGCATAATGGAAGCGTACAGCATCCGGGCGGCGTCGCCGTATTCTCCGGCGGCCTGAGCCACCCGGTCCAAAATTTCCTCTTCCCGCTGGGCGTTGAAAATGGGAAGATTTTCTCTCGCCTTGATTTTAGCGACCTCACGGGAACAATTCATCCGCTGGCAGAACAGAGGAACCAGCTGGCTGTCAATAGCGTCGATCTGACGACGCACTTCTTCTAATGTCATAAAGATCCCCTTTCCAGCAGTAAGTCCAGAGTCGCCACCGCCGCCGCGGCTTCCACCACCGGTACCGCCCTGGGAACGATGCAAGGATCATGACGTCCCTTGACCACCAGCTTGGCGTTTTCCTGCTTGCTGAGATCGATGGTATCCTGTTCTTTCCCGATAGATGCGGTAGGTTTGATACCGACCCGGAACAAAATAGGCATACCGTTGGTGATGCCGCCCAGAATGCCGCCGCAATGGTTTGTGCGGGTTTTTACCTGCTTGTTTTCATCGTAATAGAAGCTATCGTTGTTTTCGCTGCCCCGGCGGCCGCAGCAAGCAAAGCCGTCTCCGAACTCCACGGCTTTCACTGCCGGGATCCCGAAAAGAATGGAGGAAAACACGTTCTCTACGCCGCCGAACATCGGCGAGCCGATACCGGCGGGAACGCCGGTAATAGCGCATTCCACTATGCCGCCTACACTGTCACAGTCCAGTCTGGCCCGCTCGATTTCCGCACGCATATCATCCTCAGCCCGGGGGCGGATCACCGGGAAACAGGATCGACTCAAACGGTCCATTAATTCGCCGGAAATCTCCAGCGAGGGGAAAGGGTCGTCAGATATGGATGCGACTCTTCCAATGTGGGCGGCGATTTTAATGCCCTGACGCTCCAGAACCTGACGGCAGACCGCTCCGGCAAACACCAAGGGGGCTGTCAGACGTCCGGAGAAGTGTCCGCCGCCCCGAATGTCATTGGCGCCCTGATAGCGGATGAATCCGGTGTAATCGGCGTGGCCTGGCCTGGGCAGAATCGATAGATTGCCGTAGTCTCCCGAGCGGACATTGTGGTTACGGATCACCGCCGCCAGCGGGGCGCCGGTCAGGGTATCGTTCAGCAGGCCGGATAGAATTTCCGGTAAATCGTCCTCCTTGCGGGGAGTGGAGGATAGATCCCGTCCGGGGGCCCGTCGGGCCATTTGGACTAAAATCTCCTCCTGATCGATGGAAACGCCTGCGGGAAGCCCGTCCAGCACTACGCCGATCCCGTTTCCGTGGCTTTCTCCGAAAATAGAAAGCTTTAATTGGTTTCCCCAATTAGATGACATCCGCTTTTCCTCCTAACGAAATAAAATCCTCAAAAAAGCCTGGATATGACTTGTTGACGCTTTGCGCGTCCGTGATCTCCACTGGCTTCTCGCATCGTAAAGTGGCAACCGCCATGGCCATGACGATCCGATGGTCGTTGCAGCCTTCAGCCCGGCCTCCCGAAAGTAGAGGCTTTCCAGTAACGACCAGACCGTCGGGCAGTTCCCTGATTTCACCGCCCAGGGCGGCGATGCCCTGGGCTATGGCTTTCAGACGGTCGCTTTCCTTGATTCGCAGCCGGGCCGCCCCGGTGATGGAAGTGACGCCGGGACAAAAGGCAGCCGTGACCGCCAGAATCGGAACCAGGTCGGGGATTTGTGAGGCGTCGATGACCGGGATGGGCCGCAGGTTTCCGGAAGAGACCCGAAGGCCTTCAGGTTCCCAGTTGAGCTTGGCGCCGAACCGCTGAAACAGCGAGAAAGCCTGCCGGTCTCCCTGGGTAGAATGGTTTTGCAGACCTTTCAGAAGAATAGAGGACTGAGATGTCTGCGACAGGGCGCCGGCGGCCAGGAAAAACGCCGCCTGGGACCAGTCGCCCTCAATGGCCAGATCCCGGGGAATGTAGCTTTGATTTCCGGGGATGCGCCAGCCGTTTTCCAAAGGGGTGACGGTTACGCCGAAGCGGTTCATCATTTCAATGGTCATATCCACGTAACCGGCGGATTCCAAAGGCGAAGTCAGACGAATTTCGCTGTCGCCCGGGAGAATGGGAAGGGCCAGCAAAAGGCCGGTGATGAATTGGGAACTGATATCGCCGGGCAGACGGAAAACGCCAGGCCGCAAAGCGCCGCTGATAGACAGAGGCAGCCCGCCCTGGGTGTGGCAATCCACACCGGCCTGAGGAAGGCAATCCAAATAGACGCCGATGGGACGTTCCGGCAGACGGCCTTGGCCGGTAAACCGGGCGTTAACCCCGCCGGCGGCCGCTACGGGAATAAGAAACCGCAGGGTAGATCCGGATTCGCCGCAGTCTAAAACCGCCTGCTTAGGGGCGAACAGATCTCTGGAGTCCACCATCAAAGTGTTTCCGGTCAGGAAGGTTTTTACGCCCAGCGCCTCCACGGCCCGGCAGGTAGCCTCCATATCCTGAGAAAAAGAAAAGTTGGAAAGATGAGAAACCCCTTTCGCCAGAGAAGCGCAGAGGATCGCCCGGTGAGCGGCGCTTTTGGAGGGAGGAAGGGTCACGGTCCCGGCAAGGCTTTTGCCGGGGACAGAAACTTTACGAATCACAGGAAGACCTCCTTTCCGGGAAGCACGAGCAGGTGGTTTGTCTGACGGCGGGCATATGATATCGGTCGGTTTCCTTTAATGATATCCTGTTCGGTTTCCGGGTTGGTCTCCTGTTTGAAGTGAGGGTACCGTTGACCCACCCAGCCAAAAAACTGCCAGAAACGTAAGCGTTACGAATCACAGGAAAGCCTCCTTTCCGGGAGGGACAATCGGTTGATTTCTCCGGCGGGAAACATAGCGCACTGGCCAGCTTTTCCACAGTGTTAGGAGCGGCTTTCCGTCCAGAGCTTTTGGCCTATTGGGACCACCGCGGAGGACCTTACCGCCGGCACAGGTTTTGCAGATCAAAGGGAGAGCCTCCCCTCCAGCAAAGGCAGAAGTTCCCCTTGAGAAACAGGAACCACGGCACAGCGGCCGATTTCTTTTAACAGCACCAGATTTAGCTTGCCGTTTAAAGATTTTTTGTCATTCACCGTCCCGGCGGCTAACGTTTGGTCGGTAACAGGATCGCTGACCGGTAAGCCATAAGTGCGCAGCACGGAGACGATTTCGTCTCCGGTTCCCTTGGCGGTAAATCCGGCGGCCTCGGAGGCCCGGGTGATCCGCACCATGCCGATGCCGACGGCCTCTCCGTGGGAAAGGCCCTGGAAGTGATAGGCCTTTTCCAGGGAATGACCCAAGGTGTGTCCAAAATTTAAAATCATCCGTTCACCTTTGTCCCGCTCGTCGTTTTCCACCACCTGGCGCTTAATGTCCACGCATTGGTAGATAATATCCTCGATCCGCTTTCTGGCCTGTCCATCTTTTAGGCTGTCGAACAAAGCACGGCTGTGGATACAGCCGTATTTGATCACTTCGCCCATACCGTCGGCGAAATAGCGAGGCGGCAAAGTGTTTAACGTATCCGGGTCGATCAGAACCAGACGAGGCTGCCAGAAGGCTCCCACCAGGTTTTTCCCCTGGGGAAGGTCTACGCCGGTTTTTCCGCCTACAGAGGAATCTACCTGCGCCAACAGGGAAGTGGGAATTTGAACAAAAGGAATGCCCCGCAGATAGGAGGCCGCGGCAAAGCCGGCCATATCGCCGGTGACCCCACCGCCGAAAGCCACGATAAAGTCAGTGCGGGTCAAGCCGAATTGCGCGAAAGCCTCCAGCATGGCGGCGATCGAGGAGAGGTTTTTGCTCTCCTCGCCGGCGGGAAATACGTGAAGAATCACATCATAGCCCGCGGCTTTCAAAGAGTCCGCTATCGTCCGCGCCTGGTTTTCTAAATTCGAATCAGTGACCACGGCGGCCTTGTGCGCCCTTTGCAACTCCGGAATCCGGTAAATTTCCTCTCCGGCCCGCCGCAGCAGGCCACGCTCAATTTTGATTTCGTAAGGGGTTCCTGTTTTTACCCGAAGGGTTCTCATTCTCCCAGCGCCTCCTTAATCTTCCGCCCTTTCCGCAGCAGGGCTTTTAACTTTTCCTGATCGCCTCCGCGGATTTGATCCCGGATAGCGGTAATGTTCTCGATCAACGTGTCAAGCTCCGCGGTCAGCGGCTCTTGATTTTCCAGGAACAGTTCGCTCCAAAGGGTTTCGTTGATCCGGGCGACCCGGGAAACATCCCGATAGCTGCCCGCGGAGTAACCCTTATGGTTTGGGCATTGGGGACTCATCACATAGGCGCAGGCCAGCACATGGGGAAGCTGGGAGGTAAAGGCGATCATCCGGTCGTGTTCTTCCGGTGTAGTTTCCGGCGTCATAGTGAAGCCGATCTCCAGGGCGAGCTTTTTCAAGGTGTCTACCGCCATTCTGGGAGCGCCGCAGGGCACCAGAATGTAACTGGCGTCGCGGAACAGAGAGGCCTCGGAAACCTCAAAGCCGTTGCGCTCTTTTCCCGCCATGGGATGACTGCCCACGAAAATAAAACCATATTCCTCCGCCAGCGCCTTCAATTGAGAACAGATGGCGGTTTTGATACCAGCGGCGTCGGTGACGATACAGCCCGGCCGGATAAAATCACGATGCCGCTTTACGAAGTCTACCGCCGCTTGGGGATATAGACACAGATAAATTACATCCGCGGTTTTCAGGGATTCAGGGGTACAGATCTGATGGATCACACCCTGTTCCAAGGCGTTTTGGGCCACCTGGGCGGTACGGTTATAGCCCATGACATAATGATCGGTATATTCCCGAAAGGCTTTGCAGAAAGAACCGCCGATGACGCCAAGACCGATGACAGCGATTCTCATGTCAGCCCACCTTGCGGCCGAAAGCCTTTGCGGCGGCGTTGACGTGTTTAGCCACCTGATCAAATTGGGCCGGGGTCAGAGACTGGGCGCCGTCAGAGAGGGCGTGCTGAGGATCGTTGTGGACCTCAATGATCAAACCGTCGGCGCCGGCGGCTACCGCCGCGAGCGCCAGAGGCTCTACCAGCCAGCTGATGCCGGAAGCGTGGCTGGGATCTACAATAACCGGCAGATGAGACAGCTTTTTCAGGATCGGCACGGCGGAAATATCCAGAGTGTTTCTGGTGTAGGTCTCATAGGTACGGATGCCCCGCTCGCAGAGGATGACCTTTTCGTTACCGCCGGCCATAATGTATTCGGCGCTCATCAGAAGCTCCTCAATGGTGGAGGACAGGCCTCTTTTCAGCAGGATAGGCTTATCCAGTTTACCCAGTTCTTTCAGCAGCTCGAAGTTCTGCATATTTCGGGCGCCTACCTGGATAATATCCACATCCTCGAACAGGGGAATATGGCTGACCCGCATGATCTCCGTGACGATAGGCAAGCCGGTGGCTTTTCTCGCTTCCCGCAGAAGTTCCAGGCCCTCGGCCTTCAGGCCTTGGAACGCGTAAGGACTGGTGCGGGGTTTAAAGGCACCGCCCCGGAGGAACTGGGCGCCGGAGGCTTTTACGCTTTTGGCGATTTCCACGATCTGCTGTTCCGATTCCACAGAACAGGGGCCCGCCATCAGGCTCAGGCTGCCGTCGCCGATTTTCTGGCCATTAGGCAGTGTGATTACCGTGTCATCTGGGTGAAATTTTCGGTTAGCCTTTTTGTAGGGTTCCTGTACCCGCTTGACACTTTCCACAATATCCTGAGCGGAGATATAATCGATGTCGATGGCGGAAGTATCGCCGATCAGACCCAGTACGGTAGATTGGGTACCCACCCACTCGTTGACCTTAACGTCGTAGTTCTTTTGCAGGGAATCTACAAAACTGTCTACCATCTTTTTGGTGCTTTGGGGTTTTAATACAATAATCATGCCGGGTTCCTCCTAGAAAAATAGTTTGCTTTTTTGGACCATTTAGGTTTTTACGGAATCAAGCTTTTTTCGGGCAATAAAAAAGCGGAACTCTCTGCGAGTTCCGCGAAGCGTCAGCCGTCAAATTTCAACGAAATAAAAACAGAAAAACAGAAGACGGATTACGTCCGAAAAAGGTCGCAGGTTTTGATTCGATTGCACGCAGAAAAATCCCAAGCCATAAAATAGCTGGGATAAATAAAGCTTGTAAATCGCTTTGTTTCTGTGGCAGAAATCATAACTGGCGTCCTTCCAAAAATTGATTCTGGTAACATAGTAATACAGTTGTCAGCCATTTGTCAAGTTTTTTCTTCCAAAGCTTGTAAAACCTGGCGGCATACAGCGTTGGGAGAGCCTTTGGTAACCACTACCGCATCGGCGGCTTTCCGGTAGAGGGGCATCCGCTTTTGGTGAAGATCACGGATAAACTGGAAACGGTCCGGCCGCTGAAGCAGAGGCCGCTTCCGATCATTTTTCAGCCGCAACTGAAGAATCCGCAGCGGGGTATCCAGCAGCACAATAACGCCGCCTTTTTTGAAGGCGTCCACATTTCGCTGAAAGGTCAGGGCGCCGCCGCCGGTGGCTACCACATAGCCGCCTCTTTGGGAAAGCTCCACGGCGGCCTGATGTTCCAGATCGCGGAAAAAATCCTCACCGTGCTTTTCAAAAATTTCCGGGATTTTCATACCGGCCATTTTTTCAATGTAATCGTCCATATCCACGAATTCCATCTGGGTTATCTGGGAAAGCTTTTTTCCCACCGTGGATTTCCCGCAGCCCATAAAGCCGCAGAGAATGATGTTGCTTTTTATCTGCGTCATGCCGCCGATCACTCCGGAAAAACACGAAGCAGCTCCTGCTTTGTTTCCTCGCAGAGCGCCGTGATTTCATCGCAGGTGTACTCAGAGCCGTCCCAGATCTTGTGGGAAGCCGCCGCCTGCCAAACCAGCATGGAAAGGCCGCCCAGCACCTTGCAGCCGCATTCTTTGGCGGTTTTCAAAAGCTTGGTCTCCATAGGATTGTATACCGCGTCAAATACATAT
Source organism: uncultured Oscillospiraceae bacterium (assembly GCA_959596515.1). Classification (GTDB taxonomy): domain Bacteria; phylum Bacillota; class Clostridia; order Oscillospirales; family Acutalibacteraceae; genus Clostridium_A. Next base: position 23,921 of record CAUFXR010000019.1, on the reverse strand, counting down.
TCCGTGTCTTCTAAAATTTCGCGGCCTACAGGCATTTCGTCTGTCTGAGGATACATGCCCACCGGAGTGGCGTTGATCAGCAGATCAATGTGGCCGGAGAGACAATCCAAACGGCAGGTTTCCGTATCGCCGTTGTGCACGTCGTTGCGGATCGCCCCGGAAAGCGAAGCGGCGTGGCTTAAGCTTTTCCGGCGTACTGCCAGCATCACGAAGCAGCCGGCCATAGTAGCTTCATAGGCCATGGTGCGGGCGACTCCGCCAGTACCCAAAATTACCACTCGGCCTTTCAGAGGAATTCCCGCTTGGCACAGGGCGGAAAGAAATCCATCCGGATCCGTGGTGTAGCCTTCCAGGCGGCCGGTGTTTTTAACGGTGTTCACTGATTGGTACAGGGAAGCTTTTTGGTCCATCCGCTTCAAAAAAGGAATGATTGCCTGTTTATGGGGAATGGTGATATTAAAGCCATCCAGAGCCTTCAGCTCCTGGATCTTGCCGATAAGATCCTCAGTGGGAATGTCGTAAACGCTATAGTCAGCGTTGATGTTTCGCATTTCGAAAAGGCGCTTGTGGATAAACGGAGACATGGTATGGCCGATCGGATGCCCGATGACAGCGTAACGTTTTTGGCTCATAGAATACACCCCTTAAAATTATGTAGTTTTTTTTGAAGAAACTGCCGAAGATTTGTAAATTTGGAAATTTGTTATTGACAAAGCTTATTTTTACTAATAAGATGTGGATATAGAGTTTGGCATGGCAGGGGAAATCATCTGTATAATTCGATTGTACACGAAAAAATCTGATTTGTCCATGTCATGTTCAGGAGAATGATTATTTTTTAGGAGGAATTATAATATGGTATTAGAAAAGGTGAAAGCGATTTTAAGCGAGCAGTTTGATGTGGAAGAGGATTCCATCACTCCTGACACCAACCTTTCTGAGGATTTGGAAGCGGATTCTCTGGATGTCGTGGATTTGCTGATGTCCATTGAGGATGAATTTGAGATCGAGGTTCCTGATGAGGAGATCGAGAACATCAAGACTGTTGATCAGCTGGTAAAATACATCGAAGCAAATATGAAATAAGTTTGCCCGCTTTTACGGCTAAAATTAAAAACGGCAAATTCAAAAGCCGCCTTGTCGATTCTACCGCAAGGCGGCTTTTTATTTTTATCCCTCTTGAAAGAGCGGCCCTGTTTTCTCCGGCGCTGGTAACGGGAACTGGAATCCAGCGGGTTTTCCGGCGAGCGGATAGGATGGGGTGTGAAAGGGCCGCGCTTCAGATAAGTATGCCCTCTGGAAGGGACAGCGAAAAATCCTGAGCTTTGCAGGAGGGTTCGTGCTTTTGTGAGAGCCCGTATTTTGGCAGGGGCCTTTTCGTTTTTTCTCCCGGACGAAGGAGAAGAATGAAAAAAGAGCGTGAGAAGGCGAGGAAAGTCGGAATTTTCCCGGCGGAACGCTTTTTTTGAATTCCTGTTGAAAATTGGGAAAACATTCTATATAATAAATTTGTATGTGTTTCTAAACTATTCTGGTGTTTACAACACGAAAAGGAGAGAATTTCTTTGGGTGATTTTTCATTCTTGATCAATGGCGTACAGGGAATTACCTGGCCTATGGCCGTGATGTGGATCATCGGCGGTATTCTGATCTGGCTCGCCATTAAAAAAGATTATGAGCCGGCTTTGCTGCTTCCTATGGGTTTTGGCGCCATTCTGGTAAATCTGCCGGATACCGGCGTGCTGGGAGACAGCGGTATTATCCAGTGGCTTTACAACGTGGGCATCAGCGCCTCTGAGGCGTTCCCTCTGATGCTGTTCGTGGGCATCGGCGCCATGATCGATTTCGGCCCCCTGCTTTCCAACCCTAAAATGCTGCTGTTCGGCGGCGCCGCTCAGTTCGGTATTTTCATGGCTGTCGTGCTGGCGGTTCTTTTGGGCTTCCCGATGAAAGACGCCATGTCCGTCGGTATTATTGGAGCGGCAGACGGCCCCACCGCCATTATGGTATCTCAGGTGCTGAACAGCGACTATAAGGGCGCCATCACCGTGGCGGCTTACTCTTACATGGCGCTGGTACCGATCATCCAGCCCATAGCGATCAAGCTGGTTACTACCAAAAAAGAACGGCAGATCCGTATGCCCTACAATCCCAAGTCGGTTTCCAAGACCACGAAGATTTTGTTCCCCATTATCGTAACCCTGATCGCCGGGCTGATTGCCCCGGATTCTATCGCTTTGGTAGGCTTCTTGATGTTCGGTAACCTGATCCGGGAGTGCGGACGGCTGGAAAACCTGTCTCAGGCGGCCCAAGGCCCTCTGGCCAACCTGATCACCATTTTCCTGGGCATCACCATCGCTTTCCAGATGAAAGCGGACCAGTTCTTAAGCTGGGGCACCCTGCTGATTATGGCTCTCGGCCTGTTCGCCTTTGTGTTCGACACCATGGGCGGCGTGCTGTTTGCCAAGCTTCTGAACGTTTTCCTGCCCAAGGGCAAGAAGATCAATCCCATGGTGGGCGGCGCCGGAATTTCCGCGTTCCCCATGAGCGCCAGAGTAATCCAGAAAATGGCTTTGAAAGAGGACAACCAGAATCATCTTTTGATGCACGCGGTTGGCGCCAATGTGGCCGGACAGATCGGTTCCGTAGTAGCGGGCGGCATTATTCTTTCCCTGGCCCGCACATTTGGCCTGCTGTAAGGAGGTAGGAATATGATGTTAATGACGACGTTATACAATTTTTTAGATACGGCGTTTCACAGCGCCCTGGGCCCGGTGGATTTGGAAGATATCTGGAGATCCCTGCGGCTGATGCTGGAGGGCATGGTCGGCATCTTTGTGGTAATGGTGCTGATTTTTCTGGTGATTTTCATTTTGAGCAGGGCTTTTGACCGTAAGAAAGACGACAATACCGAGAAAAAGGAGTAATCACACATGGCAGAACAGAAAAAAATGGTAGAAGCCATTACCTCCATGGAGGAAGACTTTGCCAAATGGTACACGGACATTGTGAAAAAAGCGGAATTGATGGATTATTCCAGCGTCCGGGGTTGTATGATCATCGAACCCTACGGCTGGGCCATTTGGGAAAACATCCGGGATATTTTGGACCGCGAGTTTAAAGAGCTTGGCCACGAAAACGTGGCGATGCCACTGTTTATCCCAGAGAGTCTTCTTCAAAAGGAGAAAGACCACGTGGAGGGCTTCGCGCCAGAGGTAGCCTGGGTGACTCACGGCGGCGAGGAGGAGCTCCCCGAGAGACTCTGCGTCCGCCCCACCTCGGAGACCCTGTTCTGCGACCACTATAAAAATATCATTCATTCCTGGCGGGATCTGCCCAAGCTGTATAACCAATGGTGTTCTGTAGTCCGCTGGGAGAAGACGACTCGGCCCTTCCTCCGTTCTGTGGAATTCTACTGGCAGGAAGGCCACACCATGCACGCCACCGCTCAGGAGGCTATGGAAGAGACCGAGCGTATGCTTAATGTTTATGCGGATTTTTGCGAAAAGCAGCTTGCCATTCCGGTGGTAAAAGGCAGAAAGACGGAAAAAGAGCAGTTCGCCGGCGCGGAAGCCACTTATACCATCGAGGCCTTGATGCACGACGGTAAGGCGCTCCAGTCCGGTACCAGCCATTATTTTGGCGACGGCTTCGCAAAAGCTTTTGAGATCACCTATACGGATAAGGAAAACAAGCCTCAGTATCCTCACCAGACATCTTGGGGTATGTCTACCCGCATCATCGGCGGCATTATCATGACTCACGGCGACGATAACGGATTGGTTCTGCCTCCCGCTGTGGCGCCGATTCAGGTGATGATTATTCCGATTGCCCAGCATAAACCCGGTGTGTTGGAAAAGGCCGAAGAGCTTCGGGCCAGACTGAAGAAGATCTGCAGGGTTCGGATGGATGACAGTGAGCAGAGCCCAGGCTGGAAGTTCAGCCAGTATGAAATGAAGGGCGTACCGCTTCGTTTGGAGATAGGACCCAAGGATATCGAGAAAAATCAGTGTGTGCTGGTACGCCGGGATAACCGGGAAAAGACCTTTGTCTCGCTGGATGAGCTGGAGACGAAAATTCCCGAGCTGTTGGAAGCTGTGCGTCAGGGTATGTATGATAAGGCTCTGGCCCGCCGGGAGCAGATGACTTACACTGCTACCAGCCTGGGGGAAATGAAGAAGATCGCTGACGAAAAACCCGGCTTCATTAAGGCCATGTGGTGCGGCGACCAGGCCTGTGAGGAAAAGCTCAAAGAAGAGGTGGGAGTTTCTTCCCGCTGTATGCCTTTTGAACAGGAACACCTGTCGGATACCTGCGTTTGTTGCGGCAAGCCCGCCAAAACCATGGTGTATTGGGGCAAGGCGTATTAATCCGAAATGGAACAACCGGCAGGCCTAGTAAGACTGGAAAGCAGGAAGACCGATACCGGCCGGTTTCAGCGAGAAATATGAGATTCCTTTTTGTATGGCGAATTCGTTCTGTAACCGGATAAATGGTATTGACGGTTACTGTTAGCTTGTTCTATTTCTCATGAAAACTTATTCGCTGAAAGGGGACCCTCTTAAGCCTTTTATACCTTAGCGGAGAGGCTTGTTGGGGTTAGCGAGTGGAAAAGCAAAAAAGTGCCGGCAGTGAGCCGGCACTTTTCGCTATATACGTCTGACTGTCTCCTGAAAAAACGCCCGAAATCTGTCTGAGCGTTTATTCTCAGCGAAAAATTCTTACGGAAGCCTTTGCGCGAACGGAATTTTTCGTGCGAACCCCTGTCTATATTCCGCGCTCCAACAGTTTGCTTTCAGGAAGCGGATTTAAAATATCATCTGAATTACCCCGGACCTTTGCTTCGGCCGCCGCAGCTCCGGAAACTTTCGGTGAACAAATTCATGAAAAAATTCGTTGAAGGGGAGCTTGTCATTAAATAGGAATCGGCAGACCGTGCCGTTGGCCACGAGGCACAACCACGGGTTATGCCTCGTGCGAAAGGCTTTCCGCTTTACACCTCGGCTGGAAACACGCCCGAAAGCCCGGCGCGGGCAACCCTTAAGCCCAAAGCTTATTCCAGCGGGATTTCACCACATTGGAGAGCCTGCCGAACACATTAGAAACCGCCTGGGGATTCGCTCTGCCGGCAATGAAAATAGCGGTCGGCCCGTCGGCGCCGCCGATAATGCCGATGCTGCCGGCCTCTTTCGGCTTGCCGATGATTTTAATGCTGTGTTGTTTGCCGCAAACGCGCTCGGAAACGACTTCGCCTAATTTTAGGATCAAAGTCGTGACGGCCACCATGCCGGCGACCTTACAAAGAAATTTAACCATCGTAACGTACCTCTTTTCGTTTTTTTGCCTGTTCGGCCCTGCGTTTCACGCTTTGGTTCCTGCTCTATTAGACTGGGTTTTCGCCATCCCGACGGGCCTTTAGCTCCCGTCGAAAGCTTCGCTTTCCCCGCGGAGAGCCCGCCTGATTTTGTCATAGCTTCAGTGAAGCTGTTTTTTCCACTCAGCTTTGATTTTACCACTTAAACTATTATAAGCTGTCTCTTTTGCTTTTAAACGGATGACAAATCCCTGAAACCGCCGATACTTATTACTATAATGGATTTTATGGGTTTGTCAAATACAAAAAATCGGAGGGATGTTTTTGGAAACTCCTCTATACACCGCGTTGACGGATTATGAAAAGAAAAAGTACGCGTCCTTTCATACACCGGGACATAAAAATACAAAAAGTTTTTCAAAATATAATTTATACGATTTGGATTTCACGGAGCTGCCGGATACCGACAGCCTGTTTGAAGCGGAGGGCTGTATCCTGAAAGCGGAGCAGGCCGCGGCAAAAGCATTTTCTACACTACTTTGTGTATTATCGTCTGGCGGCTGTACATTGTGTATCCAAGGAATGCTTCGTTTAGCCGCGCCCAACGGGGGAAAACTGGTTTGCGGAAGAGTGATTCACCGGTCGGCGGTGAATACTATGGCGCTCTTGGGGATCGATCCTGTTTGGGTGATGCCGGAGCCCAACGCAGACGAGGGGCTGGCGGGACGCGTCACGCCGGAGGGAGTCCGAGACGCCCTGGAGAAGACTACGGAGGCGAAAGGAGTTTACCTTACCAGCCCGGATTATTACGGCGTGATTTGTGATATTCAAGGGATTTCCCGCGTATGTAAGGAATATGGGGTACCTTTGTTGGTAGACAACGCCCATGGCGCCCATCTGGGTTATTTAACGGAAAATCTCCACCCGATCCATTTAGGGGCTTCCATGGCCGCTTGTTCGGCTCATAAGACCCTGCCGGTGTTGACCGGCGGCGCCTGGCTTCAGATTAACGACAGCCGTTACCTGGAAGGGGTAAAGGAAGCCATGAGCCTGTTTGGGTCCACCAGTCCATCCTATCCGGTGATGGCCTCTCTGGATTTGTGCCGGGCCTGGCTTCAGGAGGAAGGGCAAGACGCATTCCAAAAGTTGGAGAAACGGGTTGCGAAGATCAAAAAACTGGCGGAAACGAAAGAAATTGGATTGCCGGAAGGCCTGACAGATCCTACCAGGATCACCCTGAATACCGCGAGAATCGGTCTTGTCGGACAAGAGGCGGCCCAGAGGTTTCGGGAATACGGTGTGGAGCCGGAATACGCCGACGATGGGTTTGTGGTGCTGATTCCCACTCCATTCAATGCGGAGGAGGATTTTCAAAGGGTGGAGCGGGCAATTGATTCCCTGCCTGTTGACAGGCCGCTTCCCATGGAACGTCGGATCCCACCGATTCCGGAACAGGCGGTTTCCCCCAGAAAGGCGGTGCTTTCCCCCAGTGAGGAGGTACCGATAGAAGCGGCCGTAGGCAGGATCGCGGCCCAGGCGGCCTGTCCCTGTCCCCCGGGGGTACCGGTGGTAATGCCAGGCGAGATCATTTCCGAAAAAGCGGCGGAGTTTCTAATTAGGTATGGCTTTTCCTCGGCAAAAGTGCTAAAATAAAGAAGGAAGGCTTCCTTCCCTTTGAAACAACTAAGATAGGGGGATTTCTCTATGAAGTTAGTACTTGCGATTGTAAGCAATGATGATAGCGCGGCGGTTTCCAGCGCGTTGACTAGAAATGGATTCCAGGTAACGAAACTGGCCACCACAGGCGGCTTCCTTATGGCGGGAAACACCACATTTTTAACCGGTGTGGAAGACGAGCAGGTGGATAAGGTCATGGAGGTTATCGCGGAAAAAAGCAGTAAGCGGACCCAAATCGTTCCCAGTACCACCACGGCGGATGTGGGTATGTACTCTGCGTTCCCGGTGCAGGTCACTGTGGGCGGCGCCACCGTGTTTGTCCTGAACGTAGAGCGGTACGAGAAGGTTTAACGGACCAGTTATGGAATATCATTTGTCCCACGCGATGATTTTAGAGGGCCCTGATCCGGAGGCGAATCTGGCTCAGGCAAAGAAGCTGGCCCAGCAGGCGGTTTGCACCGCCCAGGGCCGGCGTCCCTGCGGTGTATGCAGAGATTGCGTGAAAGCAGCGAGCGGCAGTCATCCGGACATTGCCGTTTACGGCGGAAAAGGAGGAAGCCGCTCTTTTCACGTGGAAGAAGTCCGGCAGATCCGGGACTCCGCCGCGGTGATGCCCAACGAGGCCCAGGCCAAGGTTTATATCCTGGATGGGGCTGACAATATGACAGAACAGGCTCAAAACGCTCTGTTAAAGGTTCTGGAGGAGCCGCCGTTCTACGTGGTCTTTTTGCTGACCTGTGGAGCGGCATCCTCGCTGCTGCCCACCGTCCGGTCCCGGGCGCAGATTTTTCGTGTCCAGGAGGAGGACAACCCTCAGCCGGAGGAAAGCGAGGCTTTTTTGCTGGCGGAAAGCATGGCTAAGGCTGTGCCATCCTCCAAAGAGTATGAGTTGGTATCCAAAACGGGAAAGCTCACCAAGGATAAAGAGCTTTTCCGGAGTGTACTCAAAGAATTGGTATTGATTTTCCGAGACGCCTGCGCTTTGGCGGCAGGCGGAGAAAACCAGGTGACAGCATCAGAGGCCGCCGGCTATCTTGCCCAGCGGCTTACCCGGAAAAAGCTGATGTCTTTGCTGGAAGGGGCGTGTGAAGCCCAGTCTATGCTGGAAAGAAACGTGAATCAGACCCTTCTCGCTGCCTGGCTGTGCGCGAAATTAAAATAACGGAGGTAAGAATGGCGGAAGTAATAGGAGTTCGGTTCAAAGAAGTAGGTAAAGTCTACTATTTTGATCCAAACGGCGTTCAAATGAAAAAAGGCGATATGGCTATCGTGGAAACCGCCCGCGGTGTGGAATGCGGCGAGGTCGCGATGGAAAATCGTGAAATAGACGATAAGGATATTGTCCATCCCCTGAAAAAGATGATTCGTAAGGCTACCCAGGGGGATCTCAAAAAGGTAGAGGAAAACCGGAAAAAGGAAAAACACGCCTTTGAGATTTGTGAAAAGAAAATTCTGGATCATAAGCTGGAAATGAAACTGGTGGATGTGGAATACACCTTTGACAATAATAAGATTCTCTTTTATTTCACCGCTGACGGCCGGGTGGATTTCCGGGAGCTGGTAAAGGATCTGGCTTCTGTGTTCCGCACCAGGATCGAGCTGAGACAGATCGGCGTGCGGGATGAGGCGAAGATGATGGGCGGCCTGGGAATTTGCGGCAGACCTTTTTGCTGCACCTCCTTTTTAGGGGAATTTCAGCCGGTATCCATCAAGATGGCAAAGGAACAGGGGCTTTCTCTAAATCCGGTAAAGATTTCCGGCACCTGCGGCAGATTGATGTGCTGCCTGAAATACGAACAGGCCGCTTATTCTGATTTGCTGAGAACCACGCCGAAAAACGGCGCGGTGGTAAATACTCCGGAGGGCCGGGGCGTAGTGGTAGATGTGAACCTTATCACCGGTATGCTGAAGGTGAGAATGGACCGGGCGCCGGAGGCTGCTCCGATGTCCTTTCATGCCAAGCAGGTCAAAGTGATCAAGGATTCTCAGATCAAAGTGGCGAAAGAAGAAGTAGAGCAGCTGAAAGATCTGGAGGATCAGTAACAAATTTTTCAAAGGGGATTTCCAAAAAAAATAGTTGCTTTTTTGGAATCACATGATACAATAGAGATGATAAAAAGAAGGAGGTGTCTCTTTTATGGCATACAAGATTTCTGATGAATGCATTTCCTGCGGCGCTTGTGCGGCTGGATGTCCGGTAGACGCGATTTCTGAGGGCGATGGCAAGTACGTAATCGACGCTGATACCTGCATCGATTGTGGCGCTTGCGCGGATGCTTGCCCGGTGGACGCTCCCCAGGCGGAATAATTAGGTACACGAAAAAAAGGCGGGGCGGGTTTGCCCCGCCTTTTTTCTATCGGAAAGGGGGAGCGAAAGATGTTTCGCTGGGGCGAGCACTTGGAGGCGCTGGGAAACGGCGTTTCCGTTTTGGTCAACGAAACCCACCATTTTGGAACCGACACCATTCTTCTGGCGGACTTTTGCCTCCCGGTAAAAGGAAAACAGGTGGCGGAGCTGGGAGCGGGCTGCGGAGCGATCTCCATGATTTGGCTCAGGGAACAGCCTCCTGCCCACATTACCGCGGTGGAAATTCAGGAAGAAGCCGTGGATCTGCTGCGCCGCACAGTAAAATACAATGAAAAAGAGGAATTGGTGACGGTACTTCAGGAAGACCTGCGGTCCTTGCAGGGGAAACTCCCGATGGGAACCATGGACCTGGTGGCCTGCAACCCGCCTTATAAAACGGTGGGGGCGGGACTTGTGAATCCGGAGGAAGGAAAGCGGATCGCCAGGCACGAAATCTCCTGTACCATCGAGGATGTATGTCTTAGCGCCGCTGGACTTCTGAAATACGGCGGCAGCCTTTGCATCTGCCACCGGGTTGAGCGGTTGTGCGACGTTATAGAGGCCATGCGGGAGGCTGGTCTGGAGCCGAAGCGGATGCGGTTCGTTCAGCAGAGAGGGGAAAAGCCTCCTAAGCTTTTCCTTTTGGAGAGCAAAAAGGGCGGAAAGCCCGGACTTGTGCTGGAACCGGTTTTGCTGATCGAGGATGAAATGGGAAATTACAGCGATGAGATGAAGCGGATTTACGGCAGCTACCGGAAGGAGCAGGAATAAATTCAGCGGAAAGGATCAGACGTCTGTGGACGGCGGCGAAGCCGATCGGCAGGACGGGGGATAGGAGACGCCGGAAAGCTGGGACATGGGTTTTAGCGTTACGGCGGTTTTCCCCTGCTTTTTTGAGTGCGGATGTCATGTTTTGCGGCTGGGATTTTCCCGCTGGATAGCGATTGGATTTTTCAGCGGGAGCGGGACACAAAGATTCCTGGAAGGAAGTAAACTACAGAAGGCCGTATGCGGTCTTTACCGGAGGAAGAAAATGAGCGGAATACTAACAGTGGTGGGGACGCCCCTTGGCAATCTGGGAGATATGTCTCCTAGGGCGGTGGAAGCCCTGCGTCAGGCGGATTTTATCGCGGCGGAGGATACCAGGGTGACGCTGAAACTGCTGAACCATTTTGAAATCAAAAAGCCCATGATCAGCTATTTTGAGCACAACCGAAAATTTCACGGAGAGCTGATTTGTCAAAAGATAGAGGCCGGGGAGAACTGCGCCCTGGTTTCCGACGCGGGAATGCCCGCCATCTCCGATCCCGGAGAGGATCTGGTGCGCCTTTGCGGCGAGCGTGGAATCACCGTCAGCGTGGTTCCAGGACCCAGCGCCCTGATCGCGGCTTTGGCGATATCAGGGCTGCCTACGGGAAGATTTACTTTTGAGGGATTTTTATCCACCAATAAAAAGAGCCGGAAGGACCATTTAGAGCAGGTAAAAAATGAGACCCGCACCATGATTTTTTACGAGGCGCCCCATAAGCTTCACGCTTGTCTGCGGGATATGCACGCCGCGTGGGGAGACCGGCAGATCGCCGTGGTCCATGAGCTGACAAAGATCCACGAGGAGGTTATACGCACCACATTAAAGGAGGCGGCAGCTCGGTACTCTGAGGGGAATATTAAGGGTGAGTTTGTGTTGGTCATTGAGGGAGCCAAGCCCGAAGAGATCCGGGAGGAATATACTCTGGAGCAGGCAGTGGAAATTGCCAGCAGGCTGATAAAGGAGAAGGGAATGTCCGCGTCGGAGGCGGCAAAAAATGCTTCCCAGCAGACCGGACTGAAAAAGGGAGATATCTATAAAGGTGCCCTGGCTTTAGATGCATCAAAATGATTTAGATTGCTGGCGTACCGCCGGGATTAATATGCCACTGGGCTTGGCGAGTCGCCGTATTTGTTTTGTCATTGAGCCAGGTATATAGTAGTAATATGATGGCGTACCGCCGGGGTGAGCATGTCGCTGAGCTTGGTGCGCCGCCGCATTTGGCATGTTCTAATACTAAATATAGAAAGAAAAAGCTGTAAGGCACTCTGAGTTTTGAACGCCTTACAGCTTTTTGTTATCTTTTTTTCTTGGGCTTTGGCTTATAAACCTTAATCTTGGTTTCTGTACCCTCAGGAGCGTAAAACTTAATTTGCCAGCCCTCCCGGTAAATCAGTACATTGTTCGGCAGGTTATGAAGCGCCATAGCGTCGTTCACCGGATGATAGCAAGCCAGTAAGCTGGGAAGCTGCAGGAGTACAAACAACCAGAAAAAGGGACCGGAACCGCCGGTGCAGGCCATACCCACAAAAAGTCCTATGGTAAACAGAATGGGGGGCAGCAGCAAATAAACATAAAAGGTCTTTTTGGTCCAATAGAATTCCTTAATGCTGGCTACCGGAGCCATAAAGCGAAACCGGTATCTTAAGCGCTTGCCCTTGGAAATCACGGCACAGTAAATCAAACGGACCAGCTCGTGAAGATTCCACATTAGCAGCATACCAAGCAGAACCGCGAGCAGAAAAGCCACCTGATTCGGAGTATCGATCAGGCCGGGCACCGCTAGGGTGAATTCCACGCCGCCCAGTACGATAGGGAAGGCAACCAGTAAAATATCAATGAAAAAGGCGGATACGAATAGAATCACGGCCATCGGCCCCGGGCTGCGGCGGTCAATGAGGTAAACCGGAGTATATTCCTTCGGCAAGGTCCTTGCGCATTTCACTTTGTTTTCCATGTTGTCACTCCTTATACGTTAAACCGGAACAAGACCACGTCGCCGTCCTGCATGACGTATTCCTTGCCCTCGGACCGGACTAAACCTTTCTCCTTGGCGGCGGCAATGGAGCCATTGTCTAAAAGCTCCTGATAACCGATGACTTCCGCACGGATAAAACCCCGCTCAAAATCGGAATGAATTTTGCCTGCGGCTTGGGGAGCCTTGGTGCCTTTTTTGATAGTCCAGGCCCGAACCTCAGGCTGGCCGGCGGTCAAATAGGAGATTAAACCCAGCAGGGAGTAGCAAGCCCGAATCAACCGGTCCAGACCGGATTCTGTCAGCCCCATGTCGCTGAGAAACAGCTCCTTCTCTTCCGGCTCCATTCCGGCGATCTCCGCTTCGATTTCCGCGCAGATCGGCAGCACGCCGGCGTGCTCGGCAGCGGCGATATCCGCTACCACCTTATAATAGGGATTCTCCTCGATGCCGTTTTTAAAATCATCCTCGCTCATGTTGGCGGCGTAGATAATAGGCTTGTTAGTCAGCAGCGCCACAGAAGAAAGCCACTCGCTTTCCTCCTCGTTGCACTCTACGGAGCGGGCAGGTTTGCCCTGGTTTAAGGTGTCTTTTACCCGCTGGAAAAAGTCGTATTCCCCTTGATATTTCTTATCCGCCTTTATCATTTTTAGCGTCTTATCCAAACGGCGGTCCAGCATTTCAATATCGGAGAGAATCAGTTCCAGATTGATCGTCTCAATATCCCGGGCGGGATCGATACTGCCCTCTACGTGAACGATGTCGTCATTTTCAAAGCAGCGGACCACATGGACGATGGCGTCTACCTCCCGAATATTGGAAAGGAACTTGTTGCCAAGGCCCTCACCTTTGGAGGCACCTTTCACCAGACCGGCAATGTCCACAAATTCAATTACAGCGGGAGTCACTTTTACCGGGTGATACAATTCCGCCAGCTTGTCCAGTCTGGGATCCGGCACCGCCACAACGCCCACATTTGGCTCAATGGTGCAAAAAGGATAGTTAGCCGATTGAGCGCCGGCATTGGTAATCGCGTTAAAAAGGGTGGATTTGCCTACGTTGGGCAAACCGACAATTCCTAGCTTCATAGGTAAAACGACCTTTCGAGTTATTACTAACTTTTATTATAGTGATTTTCCAAAGCGGAAGCAACCAAAGAAAAGGAAATAAGTCCTTACCGCTGAAAAATTTACGCTTTATTCAAAGCTTGCCGATGGTGCTGGGTGGCTTTTCGACAACTAAAACCGCCGAAAAGCCGGCGTTGGAAAATGATTTGGGCTCAAGCTGAAAAGGAGAATTAAGGGAAAAATCGGAGGCGTGACGTTAATCGGGCAAAGAAGGATTGCGGCAAAGGCTTAACCGGTTAGACAGCGAAAAGAACGGCAGAAACGGCAAAACAACAGAAGCGATAAAAGCGGCAGGAACGATAAATCGGAAAAGCATCCCGAAAAAGCACAAACATTCCGAAAAAGCACAAAATATTCCGACAGAAAAGCATCCCGAAAAAGCGCAAAACATTCTGTCGGGGATGCAGATGTCTGCTGATATCCGGTTTTGACTCGCCAAGGCTAAAACTGCAGTCAGAAAATTTTGACCAGACGGACAGCGACTAAAAAGATTTCTCTGAAAACCCAGAGAAGCGCTCTCTCGGCCGTTTTTCCACCTCAGCGGTTTTTTCGTCTCAGCTTGCTTTCTTCTTGCCGACGGTTTTCACGTTCCGGTTTGCTTTCTTCTTCCCGGCGGTTTATTTACCCCGATGGTTTTCACGTTCCGGTTTGCTTCCTTTTTTCCGGCGGTTTTTGTCTCGGTGAGTTTCCCAATCTGGCGGGCTTGTTGCTGCCGCATAAAATGGAAAATGACACCTCCGATTTTCATCGGGATTTCCTAGGAGAAAAATAGGAGCGAGAGGCGAGATGAGGTGGCTGTTTTACTGTTTGGGTTCCTTCATGGTCAGACCGATCCGTTTTTTAGCCGGGTCTACATTGAGTACCCAGACTTTGACAATATCCCCGACCTTAAGTACTTCGCTGGGGTGTTTGATATATTTATTGCAGATCTGCGAGATATGCACCAGACCGTCTTGGTGAACACCGATATCCACAAAAGCGCCGAAGTCAATCACGTTGCGGACGGTACCGGTAAGTTCCATGCCCGGTTTCAAGTCTTTCAGCTCCAGAATATCGGTGCGAAGCAAAGGAGGCGGCAGCTCGTCTCTGGGATCTCGTCCGGGCTTTAGAAGCTCTTTGACGATATCCTGGAGGGTCGGTACGCCTACGCCGATCTGCTGCGCCACCGTTTCCTCACCCAAAGCCGCCACTTTTTCCGTCAGTCCGGACAAATTGCCGTTTTTCACGTCGTCTTCCCCATAGCCGCACAGCTTTAGAAGCTCTTTGGCGGCGCCGTAAGATTCAGGATGGACGCCGGTATTGTCCAGCACATTTTTGCTCTCAGGGACCCGCAGGAATCCGGCACACTGAACGAAAGCCTTTGGCCCAAGCTTGTTGACTTTTTTCAGCTCATCCCGTGAGGTAAACGCCCCGTTTTCCTCACGGTATTTGACAATATTTTTCGAGACCGTGGCGCTCAGACCGGAGATGCGTTCCAGCAGGGAAGGAGACGCGGTATTCAGATCCACGCCCACGTTATTGACGCAGTCCTCCACCACACCGCCCAGCGCTTCATCCAGACGCTTTTTGGGCATGTCATGCTGATACTGGCCCACGCCGATGGCCTTGGGATCGATTTTTACTAGCTCAGCCAAAGGATCCTGAAGTCGACGGGCGATAGAGACGGCGCTCCGCAGGGTCAGATCGAACTGGGGAAATTCCTCCGCCGCCAGTTTAGAGGCGGAATATACCGACGCGCCGGCCTCGCTGACCACCATATAGGCGCAGCGTTCTTTATCCTGTTGGGGCAGGCTTGACAGCACCTCTGCGGTGAACATTTCCGTTTCCTTAGAGGCGGTGCCGTTGCCGATGGCGATGACCTCCACCTGATATTTTTGAATCATCCGGGTCACCAAGGCCTTGGCTTCCTGAACCCGGGCCTGAGAGTGGATGGGGTAAATGACGCCGGTATCCAATACCCGGCCGGTGGCGTCTACTACCGCTACTTTGCAGCCAGTCCGGTAGCCCGGGTCAAGCCCCATGGCCACTTTACCCTTGACAGGCGGCTGCATCAAGAGGTTTCTCAAATTCACGCTGAATACCTTAATGGCCGCTTCCTGAGCGTTCTCCGACAGGGTAGCGCGTAGTTCCCGCTCCACCGACGGAAAGATCAGACGGGTATAGGCATCCTGGGCAGCCTCAGCGACGGCTTCATAGCAGGGAGAAGGCCCCTTGAGCGCCACGGAATTGACGATATTCATAGCTTTGTCCTGATCCAGCTCAAGGGAGACTTTTAAAAATTCTTCCCGTTCTCCCCGGTCGATGGCCAAAACCCGGTGACCGGCTATTTTCGCGGCCGGTTCCCGGTAATCATAGTATTGGGTGTACACCGAATCCTCGTCTGGTTTCGCCGCCTTGGATACGATCACGCCCTGTGACAACGCGATCACTCTAAGCCGCCGGCGGATGCCCGCATCGTCAGAGATCTCTTCGGCGATAATATCCAGAGCGCCGGCCAAAGCGTCCTCCGGGGTTTCCACTTCCTTTTCCGGGTTGACAAATTCCACCGCCATATCGATGGGGTAAGGCGAGTCATTTTCCTGGGCGTAGATCCGCTGGGCCAAAGGCTCCAGCCCCCGCTCTTTCGCCTTAGTGGCCCGGGTCATCCGCTTGGGACGATAGGGTCGGTAAATGTCCTCTACCTCCGCCAAAGTGGAGGCAGCGTCCAGAGCAGCCTGAAGCTCGTCAGTCATCGCGTCCTAGACGGCGATGGCCTCTCGGACCTCTTCTTTCCTTTTTTGCAGATTTCTTAAGTAGTCCAGCCGTTCGCTGAGTTCCCGGATCACCTGGTCGTCCAGGGTGCCGTGGGCTTCTTTGCGGTAGCGGGCGATAAAGGGGATGGTGTTTCCCTCATCCAGCAGCTGGATGACATTATTCACCTGCCAGGGCTGTAAGTGAAATTGATCGCAGAGCGCGGTTGTAAAATCCATAGCTGAGTCCTCCTAAAATAAATAGGTAACGATAGAATGATTCAAAAGCCGCAAAATCACCATAAAGAGATATGCTGGCAGACTCGGTTTCATCTACTGGGAAATGATCCAGGAGATCAAGGTGCATACGCCGAAAATCAGCGGCTGATGAATGAGATACAGAATCAGGGCGTGGCGGCCCATCCAGCTCAGGGATGAAAACCGCAGCCGATAGGTGAAGTCCGGGAATTTTCCGTTTTTGGCCCAACGGCCAATATAGGTGCCGCCAAAAAAGAGGAAAATCCAGGGGAAGAGAGGAAAGTAATCGGCAGAGAAAAAATCCGCCCGATGAATTCCCAAGGGGAAAAGCCATCCGAACTCATACCAGCTGGCGGGGATTTCCCACGCCAAAGTGCCGGGAAGGCCGATGCACCCGTCGGATACTGGTATGGTGATTAAAAAAAGCACCGCGCAGATGGCCAGGCCCAATACCAGGGGGATCTTGTCCCAAAGTTTTTTCCCCAGGCCGAAAACGATCATGCAGATAGAGAGCATGTGCAGTATGCCGAACACAATCAGTTCGCTGGGAATGACCAAATAGGTCACCAGGGTCAGGGCCAGGGCGATGCCCAGAAGCTTCAGTCCCCGGATCAGGTTGCTGTGGGAAAGCTGGCTGGAAATTCCGGAAATGAGGATGAAAAGCCCGGCGAAAAAGGGCTCCGCCGGAGAGAAGAATACCAGCAGCTTGGTGCCAAGCTCCCAATGGAACAGCATAGACATGGTGTAAAAAGCGTGATAAAAAATCATCAGCAGGACGCAAAAACCGCGGATTTCATCCATCAGATGGATGCGGCCTTTCCGGCTGATTTTAATGGCTGAGGCCAAAAGATCACCTGTTTCGTTATCAAATTGGACGAATAAAAAATCAGGATAGTCCTAACTTTTAGAATACCATAAAAGTGGGGAAAACGCCATGATTTTTTCTCTTTTTCTCAGATCTTTTGTGTAGAACCCGGGCGAAATGCTTTGCGCCGGAAACGGTTTTTGATCGCAAAGGAGAAGTAAGAAAAGGAGTATCGCAAAGGTGGGGAGAAAAGGGAAGGGGGCGGCGCGAATTACGCGCCGCCCCCTTTTTGAGAGAGTGGATCAAAAAATATCCGTAATCACTTGGTTGGTTTCAGCTGAACGGAATACCGCTTCCATCACCTTCATCACGCGCATTACCTGCTCATGGGTGACAATCTGGGTTTCCTCACCCCGGATAGCCTTGGCGATGTTGCGGTAGAAATCTCTTACGTCAGCGTGAAGAACCGGCAGAGGATACTCCGAAATGGTGTCGTCTGTCCGGGGCGCCATGGTCTTGGTCAGACCGGCGGCGGTTACCACGGGAACGGCGTCCCGATTTTCCCAATCGGATACCATGACGATCTTGCCGTTTTCCGCGAACCAGTCGGGCATAACCGCCGTGCCGTTATTGCCCTGCATATACCACCGGGGCAGATTGATGAAATTGCTGGTGCCTACCTCGACCTGAACATTGGGTCCGCCCGCGAAATCCAGGAAAATCTTGAAACCGTCATCCACGTCGTCATTGGTCACGTGAGATAAAATGGCGTAAACAGAGCGCAGGGGTTTCTGAATCATCATCATGATCTGGTCCAGCAGATGAACACCCCAATCCAGCACCATACCGCCGCCGTGTACTTTGGCGTTGCGCCAATCGCCGGGAATTCCCCGGGAACCGTGGACCCTGGTCTCAATATTGAAGACAGGACCCAGAGTACCCTCGTCGTAGATCTTTTTCATGGTGAGGAAGTCCTCATCCCACCGGCGGTTTTGGTGAACGGTAAACAAAACCCCGTTTTTCTTGGAAGCGTCGATCATATCCTGAAGCTGCTGGCTGTTCAAAGCCACCGGCTTTTCACAGATCACATTTTTCCCGGCCTCCATCGCCTGGATACAGATATCCCGATGCTGATCATTGGGAATCGCCACGGTCACCAGATCCACCTGGGGATCCTTCAGTACCTCCTCAAAAGAGCTGTAGGCGTGGATGCCTTTTTCTTCCGCCAACTGGTTCCGTTCCGGAAGGATGTCATAGACACCCAGAAGGTTGATCTCTTCCATCGTCTTAAGCTGCTGAGTATGCCAGCCCCCCATGCCGCCATACCCAATAATAACAGTGCCGCATTTTGCAATCATTGTGTCCTACCTACCTTTTCTTGAATAATAATGTCTTTTAGAAATCCACAGGCCTTGGCTAACCCCTCTGGCTGACTCATTAAGCCATCCTCATGTTCCACGCTGATCACATGGTCATAGCCTACCAGCCGCAGATTGCTGATAATATCTTTCCAATACAGCAGGTCGTTGCCATAGCCCACGCTCCGGAAGATCCAGGATCTCGTCTCCTGTTCCTTGTAAGGTTTGGTATCCAGTACGCCGTTGACCGCCGTATTGTAAGGATCAATTTTAGTGTCTTTGGCGTGAAAATGAAAAATCGCGCCCTTTAAAGCTCGGATCACCGCAATAGGATCCATGCCCTGCCAGATCAGATGGCTGGGATCCAAATTGGCGCCGATCTGTTCTCCCACCGCGCTCCGCAGACGCAGAAGGGATTCGGTATGATATACGCAAAAGCCCGGATGCAGTTCCAGGGCGATTTGGGTAACGCCGTGTTCCGCGGCGAAGGCCGCGGTTTCCCGCCAATAGGGAATGAGAACCTGGTTCCATTGATAGTCCAGAATTTCCTGAAAGTCATCCGGCCAGGGGCAAGTGACCCAGTTGGGATAGTGGGCGTCAGGGTCGCTGCCGGGACAGCCGGAAAAGGTGTTGATTTGATGAAGTCCCAGCCGCTGCGCCAGCAGAATGGTGTCTCGTATGGTCTTATCGTAGGCCCGGGCTGCCACCGGATTGGGATGGACCGGATTACCGTGGCAGCTTAAAGCGCTGATTTCCATGTGATGGCGGTCAATGGTCCGCTGAAAGGCAAGGAGAGCGTCGGCATCGTTTAAGAGAAGATCCGGGTCGGCGTGGGCGCGGCCGGCGGTACCGCCGCAGCCTAGCTCCACCGCCTGAACGCCGAGAGTCTGCAGATAATCCCATCAACGCTTTTGTTATACAGAAACTCTATATAGCTTTGCTCAATCTGGGGATCACTTCTAGTAGTGGACATCATGACCTGATAGCCTCTGGCTTGAACGCTTTCCTCGATTCCCTGCATGACGCTGGAAAAAAATTGATTCAGCACTGACGGCAGAAGCACCAGAATTTTTTTGGTTGCGCTTACACGAAGGTTCCGACCCAGTGTGTTAGGTGTGTAATCCAGCTCTTTTACCACTTTTAATACGTGCTCTTTGGTTTTTAGGGCGACCCGTTTGTCGTGATTCAGTACCCTGGAAACGGTGGCGACAGATACGTTCGCTGCTTGAGCGACCTCTTTAATCGTCAGCATAAGCGTCACCTTCCTGTAATCGTTTACAAGCGCATTATAAAACATATACTATTGATTTTCAATTGACAATTCCAACAGGAATTGCATGGGAATTTTGACTTTATTTACTAGGAAAAATCGCACCTGGAAAGGAAGAAAAAAACACAGCAAAATCGGACAAAGCGGCAGGGAATAAAAGGCGCGAAATTGTCCGATTTTGCTGTGTTTTCTGTAAACGATTAAACAATTTTTTTCATGGAAATGTGGGGGACATGCTCGTCGGGATAAACAGAGCCAAAGGCCTGATAGCCATTTCTCTCATAAAAGCCTCTGGCTTGAA
Organism: uncultured Oscillospiraceae bacterium; assembly: GCA_959596515.1. Lineage (GTDB taxonomy): Bacteria > Bacillota > Clostridia > Oscillospirales > Acutalibacteraceae > Clostridium_A. The sequence continues at coordinate 3,952 of CAUFXR010000019.1, read as the reverse complement.
GCTGGGCGGAAAGCTGAAGCTCTTTGGCGCCCAGGTCCACCGCCTTTTCTTCCAGCTTTTTCAGAACCAGTGAGCCAATGTGATGTTTCCGATAAGATTTCTTCACCGCGATTCTTCCCAGATGATAGCAACCGGAACCGGCCGGGGACTCAAATACCCGGCCGGTCCCACAGGGAACGCCGTTTTCCGATACCAGCACATGCCAGGCTGTGCGGTCAATATCGTCGAACTCATTTTGAAAGCCCTGCTCGACAATAAAAATCTCTTCCCGAAGCCGCGCCGCCGGGGGCAAGGCGTCTAAACCTAGGGACAATTGAATTTGATACAAACGATCACCTCAGTTGACTTTATCCAAAACGACATTTCTTACCCGGGATTTTAAACATCCAGCCAGTTGCAGCAGGCGGCGTTTACCAGCTCCCACATTTTGTGCAGGTCGTCGCCTTTCAGTTCATAGGTTTTTTCGTCGATGGCGATGATCCCGGGCAGAGCCTTGATCTCAGGCCGGACCTGGTTTTGGAAGGTAAATTTTAATGTATATGGCGCCTGAAGCGTCACAGGGGCGATTTCAGAGGCGTGTTTGACCGCGTCTCTCGCTTGCCGGTAGATTTCCTCCTGAGTTTCACAGGCGGGATAGCACACAGCGGTATTTTGATAACCAGAGGCTTCCTTTACTACAGCGCAGCGGGTGTCGGGAGAGAGGGCTAAGGTTTCCTTTTTTGCGGCAAGATCGCCGGTCACTAAGAGCAGAGGCACCCCGTATTGGCCCGCGATCAAAGTTTCCATCCCGATTTCTCCGACATCAATGCCATTGACGGTAAACATGCCGTCAGAAAGCCAATAAGCGTGACAGAGGACAGAATCCTTGGTAAAAGGCATGGCGTGGTTGCCCAGCATGATCAGGCCATCATAGCTTTTCCCCATGCGGAACTCCTCAGTCAGCACAGGAGGCTTGCCCGCGATATGACGCACATAGGAAGGCAGCCGGTCGGTGAAAATATTGCGGCCGCTTTCATGCATATCATAAACCACGATCTCATCGGCGCCGCCGTCATGGGCCCCTTCCACCGCGGCCAATAAATCACCCATCAGAAGCTCACGGGCCTCATCATAGGCGGGATTGCCGGGCTTTGTTTGGGCCCAGTGATAAACGCCGGTCAACCCTTCAATATCGGATACCACAAAGATTCTCATAAATATCCCTCTTCTTCCATTAAAAACGTTTTTTTGCACTTATATTTTACTCCCAATGGAATCAAAAGTAAATACCAGATCCGCTTACGCTTGAAAAAGGAAGAAATCCCTGGGTTTGACGCTCAAATTTTTGAAAGGTGTTTTGATTATACAACAGATAGTATATTGACTTTTTTTTGTGCATCTTCCATAATAAAGTATAAAAAAAGAACACTGTTCTTAAATACAGAACGATCAGTTGGCTAGAGGGATAGCGTTCAGCTCTGTGTGATAAAAAGGACATCTCCGCTTTAAGGAAAGCGGTTACTTTAGATTTCAGAAAGGGTTGGAGACAATGGAAAAGCTTCTAGTGGGAAAGACCGCGATTGTGACAGGCGCGGCCAGAGGTATCGGAAAAGCGGTAGCTCTGAAATTTGCCCGGGAGGGCGCTAACGTGGTGATGCTGGATATCTTGGAAAAGGAACTGAATGAGTCCAAGGCTGAGGTAGAGGCGTTTGGCACCCGAGTAAAGGCGATCGCTGTAGACCTGACAGTGAATGAGCTGGTTATCGATACAGTAGATACCGTGGTGCGGGAATTTGGCACGGTGGATATTTTGATGAACTGCGCCGGAATTTCTCGGGAACTGCCCCTGAATGAAATGTCTATGGAAACTTTTGATAAAATCATGGAGGTCAATCTGCGCGCCGTGGTGCTGATCATCAAGGCGGTTCTGCCGATTATGATCCAAAACAAGTCTGGTAATATCTGTTCTATCGCTTCCGGCGCCGCTCTCCGGGGCCTGCCCGGCAGCTCCGCCTATTCCGCCTTGAAGGCCGCCCTGCTCTGCCTGAGCCAAGCGCTGGGTGACGAACAGCGGCCCAATGGTATTCGTGTGAATGTAATCTGCCCTGGACCGGTGGATACGGAAATGTTCCAGAAATCCGCGGCGCGGGAGTTTATTTTAAAAGCTGGCGGCGACCTGTTCTCTCCAGACACTGTGGCTAACGGCGCTTTGTTTTTGGTATCCGAGCTTTCCAAGGGTGTGAGCAGCCAGGTGCTTACCATGCGTGGCTTTAACCGGTGGTAAAATTGCTAAAATAGAAAAACATAAACGGGAAATGACTTAAAACGGCTTATAGGATGGAACGGTTCATTGATTTATTGATCGGCTGATTATCCTGGCGGTGGAAAAGGCTCAGAGAGCATAGCTTGAAGGGCCTCATTGAAAGTGGGACTGAGGTGGAAATGGGAAACGAAGCCTAAGACGAAATCCTGTCGGACAGAATAGGGATCGGCCAACGCTGAAAATGAACTAGGATGCCATCAAAACGCGCCGGATCTGAAGTTTTTTCGGATCCGGCGCGTTTTTTTTTTCATCGGCGGAGAACACCACCGGTTTTTTAGATTGATCGGCTGCTGCAAGACTGACGGAAAGGCCCGCGGAAACACCTGACTGTGGGTCGGACAGGGAAAATCCGCCGCCGCACAGGAGAAAGCGGCAGGGATCAGCGCGGGTGCTAAATGAGGGGGAACTCCTGTTTCCGCCTGGAAAAAGGCGAAAGCAAAAAATCAGTAAAGTTTTTTAGAGGTTAGCGGAAAATATTTTTCTGGAGACTTGGCTTGCAAGCAAGAGGGAAAGAAGGGTTAAAATACTTTGCGAATTTTTAAAAATTATGCTAGAATGTTTCTACAACTTTGAAAGATCAATTTGCCGGAAATCAGGCGGCTGCGAGGGTGACAAAATTGGAAAAAGAGAGAGATAAGTTGGGGCAGCCCAAAATGAAATCGCTCAGCAAGGCGTTAAAGCTTTTAGAGTGCTTTGACTCCTCCACTTCAGAGCTGGGGATAACAGAGCTTGCGAGAATCTTGGAGCTGAACAAAAGCAATGTATTTAATATTGTGGCTACCTTTGAACAGCGGGGCTATCTGGAAAAGAATAGAGCCACGGGAAAATATCGATTGGGATTAAAACTGTTGGAATTTTCCTATTTGATCAATGAAAATTTGGGATATCAGCGTGTGCTGTACGATATTATGAAGGAGGTATCCAACGAGTTAGGGGCTATCACGTATTTTGCCGTTTTGCGGGGGCAAAAGGTATTTTATCTTTGTAACGCATATCCTCACAAAAGGGACAACCATTTTCCTTATCGGACAATTGTTGGCGAGACCGCGCCACTGTATTGCACCTCTCTGGGAAAAGTAATGATGGCGTTTATGCCTCCGGAGGAGTTGGAGGCATATCTAGCCCAGGCGCCTTCCTTTCAGTCGTTTACACGGCATACTATCGTTCAGCCGGAGGCCTTACGGCAGGAGGCAGCTGTGGTTCGGAAAAAGGGGTTCAGCGTGGACAATGAGGAACATGAGTATGGTGTAAAGTGTGTAGGCGTGCCGATACTTTTGCCGGAAACCAGGCAGATCGCTGCCTTTAGCGCTTCTAGTCCGGCCTCTTCTTTTCTTGATACCGATTTAGAGCGGCGGGTTAATGTTTTAAAGGAAGCGTCTTTTCTGATGCGGGAGAGACTTCGGACCCTTGGACAATGAGTGGTTCTGGGAAGAAGCTTGATGATAAGCGGGAGATGGCTTCAGTTGAGAGAAAAGCGCTGAAATAGTGGCTTGACGCCCGATGACTAATAATCGGGCTTAGGAAAATCGAAGGACAAAAAGGGATGGAAAGCCCAAGACGGGAAGCTTAGACGGGAAGCTTATTGGACAGCGCTGGATAAGGTAGAATAAGTTTCGCAAAAACAAGAAGGGACATGGTTTGCAGATCTCT
>CAUFXR010000018.1 GCA_959596515.1 uncultured Oscillospiraceae bacterium | reverse complement strand
TCCGAGGATACCGCAAGCCAACCGTCACCGTCCATTTCGGTTTCAAAGCGGCCGCACAGCCGTTTGGCTAATTCTTTCTGTAGCATATCTATCTTCTCCTTTATGAAGGTAATAAAAAAAGGCTGATAGATTTTTGATTTCTATCTGCCTGTGTATCGGATATTTACTTTTCGGGAGTTCAAGTCTATCCACAAAGGGAAAACGGCGATTTTACATCTGTGTTTTGGTACAGAGAAAAATCGCCGTTTGGGTAGCAAAAAAGCCCGATATATTCGGGCTTTTCGCAGGAGACATCTTTTTTGTCTCCACATTATGGTGGACGCAGGGGGACTCGAACCCTCGACCTCTCGCGTGTGAGGCGAACGCTCTAACCAGCTGAGCTATGCGTCCAAGAAATAAAAAGCTTCCCCCGAAAAGCCGGGGGAGAACTTTTTCATGGTGACCCGAACGAGAATCGAACTCGTGATTCCGCCGTGAAAGGGCGGTGTCTTGACCTCTTGACCATCGGGCCATTGGTAGCGGCAAATGGACTTGAACCATCGACACTTCGGGTATGAACCGAATGCTCTAGCCAACTGAGCTATGCCGCCATATTTCGCCACTATTCAGTGAGCGAGATTTATTATAATATAGATAGGACAGGTTTGTCAAGGTTTTTTTCGTAATCTTTCCGTTTGACCAGAAGAAAAATACTCTTTTTGGGAATTTTGCGTTCTTGTGAAAAAATTCGTGATGTGCTACAGTATAAACAGTAAGAAAATGGGAATTTATTTCACCGTTTGAGGAGGACCCAGCTGTGAATCAGATAGAAACCGCCAGAATGTTGATCCGTCCCTATCGTCCTTCCGATGCCGACAGTGTATGGCTGGTTTTGAGAAGAAAAGAAATTTATGATACTACTTACGCCATTCCCCGAAATTATCCCCGGGAGCATGTGGATTGGTGGATTCAATTTGTGGAGAACGCTAGAAAAAACCGTACTAGCTATGAATTCGGGATGTTTGACAAGCGCACCGGCGTCTATCTGGGCAACTGTGGTATCATCAACGTCCAGCACCCTCTGCGCTCCGGCGTGATCTCTTATTTCGTCAACCCTGATTACTGGAACCTGGGCTACGCCACGGAAGCCTGCTCCGCTATGCTGGCTTTCGCTTTCAACCAGCTGTGCCTTTACCGAATATCCGGTAGGTGTATGACTAAAAACAGAGCCTCCCGGCGGGTCATGGAAAAACTGGGCTTCCTTTACGAGGGCACCGGCAGATGTGAACTGCTGAAAGACGGCGCCTTTTACGATGTGGACCATTTGGCCATTCTAAGAGAAGAATGGAACGGTTATCTGGGACTTTGAGCGCCTCTATCTGAAACTCTGAGCGCATTGTCCCGCTTTCCTTTGAGATGACTGACGAGATGACCGAACAGCCTTTTTTCTTCTAACGAAAACCTGGGTTTTATAAAAAAAGTAATTAACGGTTTCTTAACCTAAAAAGGTTTTCCACCGAAAATTGTTGAAAAAGTTGAAAACTTATAACGATCTGTAATATCAAATTTTATTATTACTGTATATTTGACGCTAAACTTTTTTTATCACAATATCTTGTGGTTTTATCCGTAGTTAAAGGAGCAGCAGAAATGGAAAAGTTGATTAAAATCCTAAAAAAGCTATTCCCTTTCACTATTATTTTGATCCTGGTCTATTTCATCCCCCCGGTTTTCATCTTGCTGCAACAGGAGGAAGAAATCATTGAGCGTATGCTCACGGCGGATCTGATGATCCTGAATCCGGGAATCTCCTTTATCTCCGCGATGGCCTTTGGTGTCCGCAACGGATATCACTGGTATTTTATACTTCTGGTGACCATTTTATTCTTTCTCTGCCTTTTATTCATTTACGGCTTCTCTTTCTTCGGCTTTTTACTGATCTATGTCGTGGCGGCCATGCTCGGCCTCTACCTTGGGAAAAGCCTGAAGGAAGGCCGGGACGAAATGTATCTATAACGGGCTGACCCCAAAGCCCCGCAAAAGCAAAAACGGCCGGATCCTAAAGGCCCGGTTTGCTACTCATGCCCTTGATGGGTTTCCCCCTTGTTTTCCCCTTTTTTGTTTTCCTTCCCTTGCTTCCCTTTTCCTTGTTTTTGTTTCCCTTTCTCTTGTTTTTTAACCCACGTCCGCCGATGGCGGCGGGGCGAAACGGGAAGGCTTCGGAAAAGAACTTTTTGTTCCTGCCTCTTTTCGCTTTTTTCGGGGCCACGATACCAAAATTTTTATTTTCTCTAAGCACAGACAAAAACGGCCGGTATCCCAACTGGGATACCGGCCGTTTCAGTCGCTTTGGAAAAACCTTTTCTGCGGCTTGCGTCGTCTGGCCTCTCGGTTTCTATTCATTGGCCTTGTATGAATCCTTTCCCGTCTTCCGCAAAATCTTCTTTCCCGGGAAATAAGAGCAAGCTATTTTTCTCTCTGGGAATTTTCAAAGGCAGCCCTTTCGCCTGCCGGCCGGGGGACGGAACCCTCAGCCCTTTCGCCTGCCGGCCGGGGGCGGAGCCCTCAGCGTTTTCACCTGCCGGCCCTAGGGGCGGAGCCCTCAGCGTTTTCGCTTACCGGCCCTGGGGGGCGGAGCCCTCAGCGTTTTTACCTGCCGGCCGGGGGGCGGAGCCCTCAGCCCTTTCGCCTGCCGGCCCTGGGGGCGGAACCCTCAGCGTTTTCACCTGCCGGCCCTGGGGCGGAACCTCCGCTTTCACTTTCAAGTTCGTTCAAGCGGTGGCGCGGAAAAGAACGGCGTCAGCGGCCCTCAGGGGGGCCTCTGATCAAATGGATAAGGAATAGTTCGGGGATTCCTTGGTAATCTGGATATCGTGGGGATGGCTTTCCTTCAGTCCGGCGCCGGTGATCTTCACGAATCTAGCTTTTTCGTGCAGCTCTTCAATGGTGGCGCATCCGGTATAGCCCATACCGGCCCGCAGGCCGCCGATCATCTGGAACACCGTGTCGGACAAAGCGCCCTTATAAGGCACCCGGCCTTCCACGCCTTCAGGAACCAGCTTTTTGCTGTCGCTTTGGAAATAGCGGTCTTTGCTGCCGTGACCCATCGCGGCCAGGCTTCCCATACCGCGGTAGACCTTAAACTGACGGCCCTGATAAATCTCGCTGTCACTGGGAGATTCCTCACAACCGGCGATCATAGAGCCGATCATGACCACATTGGCGCCAGCGGCCAGCGCTTTGACAATGTCGCCGCTGTATTTGATGCCGCCGTCGGCGATCACGGGGATCCCGTATTTAGAGGCCTCACAGGCGGCGTCATAAACCGCCGTGATTTGGGGCACGCCGATACCCGCCACCACACGGGTGGTGCAGATAGAACCGGGGCCAATACCCACCTTAAGGCAGTCCGCGCCGGCGTCGATCAGGGCTTTTGCGGCCTCAGCGGTGGCGATATTTCCTGCGATAAGCTGGACGTCAGGATAAGCTTTCTTTACCTTACGAACCGTTTCTATCACATTGCTGTTGTGACCGTGGGCGGAGTCCAGCGCCAAAACGTCTACCTGAGCCTTTACCAGCTCCGCTACCCGTTCCAGCACATCCGGGGTGGCGCCGATGGCCGCGCCGCACAAAAGCCGGCCGTTCTGATCCCTGGAGGAATTGGGGTACTGGACCGCTTTCTCAATATCCTTAATGGTGATTAGGCCCTTGAGCCGTCCCTCGCTGTCCACAATGGGCAGCTTTTCGATCTTATGCTTTCTCAAAATCTCCTGGGCCTCTTCTAAGGTGGTGCCCACCGGAGCAGTCACCAAGTTTTCCCTGGTCATTACTTCGGCGATCCGCTGGCTGTAATCCTGTTCGGTCATGAACCGAAGATCCCGGTTGGTGATGATGCCCACCAGCTTGTCGTTTTCACAGATCGGCACACCGGAAATCTTATATTTCGCCATCAGGTTGTTGGCGTCGCTGACATAGTGGTTAGGGGAAAGGAAAAACGGGTTGACGATTACCCCGTTTTCGGACCGCTTTACCCGGTCTACCTGATCCGCCTGCTGCTCAATGGTCATATTTTTATGGATGATCCCAATACCGCCCTCTCTGGAAATGGCGATGGCCATACGGGCTTCCGTTACGGTATCCATAGCCGCGGTGATCAGCGGCGTATTTAACCGGATCTTATTGGTCAGCCAAGTGCTGACGTCTACCTCCTTGGGCTGTACGTTGGATTCTCCTGGAATCAGTAGGACATCGTCAAAAGTCAGGCCTTCTTTGACAAACTTTTCTTGAAAATTAGTGTTTAACATCCTATACGGTCCTCCTTGTTCAGTTGTTGATCTTTTCCCCTTGCTTCAGCGTTCAAAACAAGGCTGGATGATCGTCTCCAGCCTTGATTTATATAACCTTAATTTTAACAAAAACAGGGCCGTTTTTCAAGTGGTTCCACGCAGAAAATATCACGAGGAACTTTCCCCATTTGGGCGGCTTTTTGGCTTCATTTCCTAATTCATGGCTTTATCAATTTAATTCGTTAATAGAACTTTCTCTTCCGTTTTCGAAAGCGGGGCCGCGCTTTTTCCAGACCAGTTTTCCGCCCTTTGCCTTGAAATATTTTTAGGATATATTTTTAAAGTCTTACCGTTCTTTTTCGATTCTGTCGATTCCCATGTAGGGGCGCAGCACCTCAGGCACAGTGACGGAACCGTCGTCGTTCTGATACTGCTCGACGATGGCTGGGATCACCCGGCTGGTGGCCAGGCCGGATGCGTTGAGGGTGTGGGCCAGATGCAGTTTTTTATCGGCGCCCCGATATTTGACATTTCCGCGGCGTGCCTGGTAATCTCTCGCGTTAGACGCGGAGCTGACTTCCTTATAGATACCCATGCTGGGGATCCATACCTCGATATCATAGGTCCTGGCCATAGAGAAAGAGCAGTCACCTGCCGCCAGTTTGCTCAGCCGGTAGTGAAGGCCAAGCTCCTGGACCAGCCGCTCGGCTTTACCGACCAGCTCCTCGAAGGCGATATCTGATTTATCCTCCGTGGTGTACTGAACCATTTCCACCTTATTGAACTGGTGGCCCCGGATCATGCCGCGCTCCTCCGCCCGATAGCTGCCGGCCTCTCTCCGGTAGCAGGGGGTATAGGCGATATATTTTTTCGGCAGATCTTCCTCGCTTAAAATTTCGTCCCGGTGGATATTGACCAGGGCGGTCTCGGCGGTAGGCAGCATAAACTTCCGGTCAGAGCTGGTGGGATTCTCGATCCAATAGACCTCGTCGCCGAATTTCGGGAACTGGCCCGCCACGTAGCCGCACTCGTAGCCCAGCATGTGGGGGGGCAGAATAAACTCATAGCCGTCCTTAATATGCTCGTTGATGAAGAAGTTCAGCAGCGCCCACTCCAGGCGAGAACCCCATCCCCGGTAAAGCCAGGAACCGGCGCCCGCGATTTTGGCGCCCCGCTGGTAGTCGATCATACCCAGGCTCTCGCAAAGCTCCACATGATTTTTAGGCTCATAGTCAAACTTCGGCTGTTCCTTGAAATAATGCAGCGGCTGATTCTGCTCCTTGCCGCCGGCGCAAACGTCCTCGTCCGGCAGATTGGGCAGGGAAAGAAGCAGATCCTTCTGCTTTTCCTCCATCTCCGCCAGCTTGGCGTCGCCTTCCTTGATCTCGGCGGAAAGGGCTTTCATCCGCTCCATCAGCGGCGCCGTATCCTCTCCCGCCTTTTTCAGCTGGGGAATCTTTTTGCTGTCCGCGTTCTGCTCCGCCTTTTTGCTCTCCACCTCGCCGGTCAGCTCACGGCGCTTTTTATCAATGTCTAAAATCTCATCCACGATGGAATCCAGGTTCATTTCCCGTTTCCGGATTCTCTCCTTTACCTTTTCTCCGTCGGTGCGAATCATTTTAATGTCTAACATAGCTTTCTTACCCCTTTTTATTCTTCTCTGCCCAGCAGGCGCGCCAGATTCTGTAAATCCTCCTGGCTGTAAAACTCAATGGTCAAAACTCCTTTTTCCTTGCCCTTTTCCTGGATTTTGACCTTCCTTCCTAAGTGCTCGTTGAGGGAAAGCTCCACTTCCTCGATGAAAACAGGTCGTCTCTTTACCCTCTTGGCCCGTTCCTCCCCGCCGTGAAGGGCGGCGTTCGCTTTTTTCGCCAGCTTTTCCAGCTCCCGTACGGACAAGCCCTGCTTTACCGCCGCCTGAGCCGCCTGCAGCTGATCCTCTTCCCTTTCAAAAGCCAGCAGAGTCCTCGCGTGGCCCGCGCTGAGCTCCCCGTCGGACACCATCTGGATGATCTCCTCCGGCAGCCGCAGCAGCCGCATGGCGTTGGTAATCGCCGGACGGGACTTCCCTACGGATCGGCTGACCTCCTCCTGGGTGAAGTGATAGCGCTCCATCAGGGTCTGATACCCTTGGGCCTCCTCAATGGGGGATAGATCCTCCCGCTGAAGATTCTCGATCAGAGCCAGCTCCATCACCTGGCCGTCGCTCAGCTCCCGGATCACCACCGGGACCTCCTGAACGCCTGCCATGCGGCAGGCCCGGAACCGCCGCTCACCGGCCACGATCTGATAGCCGCCTCCGGCGATGGGCCTTACCAGAAGGGGCTGAAGCACCCCGTGCTGGGCGATTGAATCCGCCAGTTCCGCCAGGGCCTCGTCATCAAACTCCCGCCTGGGCTGATCCTGGTTGGGCTCCAGCTCTGATATTTTTAAGGTTACGGTGCTGTTGCTGTTCTCGGTGGCGTTTTCCATGAAAATCGCGTCCAAGCCCTTGCCCAGCCCGCCTTTTTTCGCTGCCAAAGTTGATTCCTCCTATCATAGCGTTGTTACGGTTTCCGGAAGAACAGATCCTTCCCTGGTTCCCCGTTTCCCCCGTTTTCCGTTTTCGCGCCTTTCGTTTCCGCGCTTTTTGTTTCCGCGCCTTTCCGGGTTCCTCCGGTTTTCCGGCCTGTCTTAGCCTGTCCTATGTTTTGCCGACCGGTATCCCCCATGAATTATTTTTCCCTTGAACCGGTGATCACCGGTTATTTTTTTCCAGCTCCTCCGCCAGGCTTCGGTAGGCCTCGGTACCCCGGTTGCTTTTATCAAAATACATGATAGGCATGCCGTAGCTGGGAGCTTCCGACAGCCGCACGCTTCTTGGGATCACACTTCCGAACACTTTGCGGGGAAAGTATTTTTTTACTTCCTCCACCACCTGCTGGGTCAGGTTCAGCCGGCCGTCGTACATCGTCAGCAAAACCCCTTCGATTTCCAGCCTCTCGTTATACTGTCTCTTTACCCGTCGCACGCTGTTCATCAGCTGGCTTAATCCCTCCAGGGCGTAGTATTCGCATTGGATCGGCACCAGCAGCGTATCCGCCGCGCAAAGAGCGTTGGTGGTGATAATCCCCAGGGACGGCGGACAATCGATAAACAAATACTCATATTCCTCTCTGAGGGACGCCAGCGCCGTTTTCAGCCGGGATTCCCGGTGTTCAAAGTCCACCAGTTCCAGCTCGGCGCCTGCCAGATTCAGACTGCTGGGGAGAATCGATAAATTGGAAAACTGCGTCTGTATCAGCGCTTCCTTGGCACTCGCTTCCCCAATAAGAAGCTCATAGGTGGATTTCGGCACACTTCGCCGGTCGATACCCACACCGCTGGAAGCATTTCCCTGGGGATCAATATCCACCAGCAGGGTTTTATGCCCTCTCTCCCCCATTGCGGCGGAAAGGTTGACCGCTGTTGTGGTTTTTCCCACGCCGCCCTTTTGATTGGCGATGGCGATGATCTTCCCCATACTGTTTTCTCCCCCTGTTTCTATTGGCTAAACGATCCTTTTCCCCGCGCGAACAAGGGATCAAGCGATCCCATCGGGCCGGCGGCCCTTCCACCTGGCCGCGCCCTGGCTCTTCGGCCATTTACCACCACCGTTTGGAGATCTGCCTCTCTTCAGCCATAGAACCTGTGGATCATTCTATCCAAAAGCTCTATTTCATGAGTTTCCCGGCCGCTCAAAGCCAAAATCGTTTTTACGGCGTCTTTTTCTCTAGTCGGGTGCAAACAAAAGTGAGAAAAAGCCTTTTCTCGTAAAAAGCGAGAACTTTCTCTTAAAACGCTTGTTTTTTCCCGTTTTCCCACCTGCCTAGCTTAACAGGCAGTGGATTTATTATATCACTTTTTTGTTCCGTTTAAAAGGCTTCCTCCTAAAAATTAGTAAATTCATGTTTCACGTGAAACATAAGGCGGGTTTTAAAAAACTGTCTGCGGATTTTTTTAATTCGGTTAAAAGGCTCGCGATTACTTTTCTGCCGCGGAGGATAAAAAAGGTTTAAACTTTTTCGTCTCAAATTCCCTGCTATCCCCCAGGTGGAAAACCAGACCGACAAAAGCCCTTTGTTTCCGACGGCCGGCACGAAAGCCGGCGCGGGGGGCCAACAAATCAGGCCGATACAGGAGGCTACACGAAAAAACCAACAAGGCGTGCCGGCACAGCAGGCCGGCACGAAAGCCGACGCGGACGGCCAACAAGACAGGCCGATACAGGAGGCTACACGAAAAACCAACAAGGCGGGCCGGCACAGCAGACCGGCACGAAAGCCGGCGCGGACAGCCAACAAAGCGGGCCGATACGGAAGGCTAACACGAAAGACCAGCAAGACTGGCCGGCACGCCCCCTTGTCCAGGGCTGGGGAACCTGAAGGCTAAACCCTTCTTTATCAGGGCGCTCCTGCCGGCTTATCGAAGCGTTTTCCGTTCAGTGAAGCCAAAAAAGGGAAGGCCGGCGGAATGATTCCGCCGGCCTTCCCCCTTTTGGGGAATAAATTGGAAATAGGGCATGGATCTATAAGAACTTTCGTCGTACACTGTTTTATGCCGAGTGCCTGTCCAAAGCGGAGGCCTTGGGGATTCTCACCACGCACTCTATGTATTCTTCCGTTTCCTTTTGATCGGTAAAGGCGTCGATCCCGGACAGCCGCATGGTATCTACCGCCTTATTGATGGTGTTCATAAAAATTCTCACGTCTTTGATAATAATCCGCCGATGGCTTTTCCGTTCCCGTTCCCGGTTTTTCTCCAAAAGCCTTTCCACAAAATCCTCGGTTTGCTTGACGTTTAATCCCCGCTCGATCATATGGCGCAGGGCGATAGCCCGAAGGCCACTGTCTTTCAGCTTTAAAATCGCCCTGGCGTGGCGTTCTGTTAGCCCCGCGTTTTGGATAGCTTCCCGTTCTTCCAGTGTCAGCCGCAGCAGCCGTAGCTTATTGGCGATGGTGGATTGCTTTTTCCCAAGCCGTTTTGCGGCCTCTTCCTGGGTGATGTGCCACTCATGGATCAACTTCTCAATACCTTCCGCTTCCTCGAAGGGATCCAAATCCACACGCTGCAGATTCTCCAGCAGGGAGTAGATCGCCGCCTGCTGATCGTCACACTCGATAACCAAACACGGAACCCTTTCGCTTCCGGCCAAGGCCGCCGCACGCAGGCGCCGCTCCCCGGCGATCAGCTCAAATTCGTTCAGCCCCATTTTCCGGACAGTCAACGGCTGTAATACGCCGTTTTCCTGAATGCTTCTGGCTAACTCCACTAATTCCTCATTAGAAAAATTCTTTCTCGGCTGCGCTTTCCCCGGACAGATCTGCACCAAAGGAATTTGCCTTACCCTATTTTCTTCTTTTGACCGTAAACGCATCAACGCGCCACCTCCAATGCTTGTCCATTTCCTTAGGACCATCCTAGCATGGAAGCGGCGCGGATTGTGTCGCATTCTGAGCAAAGAATATAGATTGTTTTGTCGCTTATAAGGGCTTTTTCGCGATTTTTGACCCGTGCCGGGGATACAGCGCCGGCGTGGCCTTTTCTTTTCTTACTGTCACCAGGGTCCGGCCGCTTCCATCGGGAAGAAAATATTCCTCTACCCTTTCGATTCCGCCGCCCAGCAGCTGAACAGCGTTTCTCGCCTGAGACAATTCCTCATCCACCTGAGGGCCTTTGGCCGCTAAAAACACACCGCCGACCTTTACAAAGGGAAGACAGTACTCCGCCAGCAAATTCAGGGAAGCTACCGCCCTGGAAACCGCCGCGTCAAATTTCTGGCGCAGGCTGGGAAGGTTTCCACCTTCCTCGGCACGGCTGTGGATAACCTTCGCCTTCACTCCCAGTTCGCCGCAGACCGCCCGCAAAAATACCAGACGCTTGTTCAGACTGTCCAGAAGAGTCAGCTCTAAATCGGGCCGGGCGATCTTTAAGGGCAAACCCGGAAATCCAGCTCCCGTTCCTACGTCGATCAGCTTCGCCCCCTTGGGCAGTTCCGTGAATTTTAACAGCGCCAGGCTGTCTACAAAATGCTTGACCAGAATTTGCTCCGGCTCCCGGATAGCGGTCAAATTCATTTTCTCATTCCATTCCAGCAGCAAACGGCAGTAGCTGTCAAACTGCTCCAGCTGCTCTTCACCTAGGAAAATCCCGAAACCCTCGCTGTACCCTTTCAGCTTTTCCCGGTCAATCATCTTTTGCCCCCTTCTCTCTCCATAAACGAAAAACTTATTTTCAACTGACTGAAAAATTCAGGTTAAAAATCAGCTTAAGTCCCTTGCTACCAAAATGCCAAAACCATTCCGCGGCGACTCTGAAACATCCCGCTCAATTAAAAGCCACAATAAATTTTCAATTAACGAAAATCTATATTTCAGTAAAATTTTTTCCGGGAAAACCACCGGCCCTAGTGACCTCCTCCAGAAAAATTTTCAGTTACGAATAAGATCGCCACGGAAAACCACTAATCGCGGTGAACCTCTGGCGAAAAATAATTTTTATCCGTGAGAAATTCTTTTACCACAGAAAGCCTCTAGTCTCAACAAATTTTGCTAACCTTAAAAAATTTTCCGCCGTGGGCAAGTTACCCTGCCCCAAAAAGTCGCTAACTGCAGCGAGCAAGGCTACCGGAAATCTTCCACCACTGGGATCTCACCCTGGAAAGCCGCCGGCACCAGCGAATCTCTGTCCCGAAACTTTTCCATCAGGAAAGCCACCCTGCCCCGAAAAACCGCCGGCCCCAGCGGATCTATGTCCCGAAACTTTTCCGCCAGAAAAGCCACCCTGCCCCGAAAAACCGCCGGCCCTAGCGGATCTCTGTCCCGAAACTTTTCCATCAGGAAAGCCACCCTGCCCCGAAAAACCGCCGGCACCAGCGAATCTCTGTCCCGAAACTTTTCCGTCAGAAAAGCCACCCTGCCCCGAAAAACCGCCGGCCCTAGCGGATCTTTTTCCCGAAACTTTTCCGCCAGGAAAGCTTTGGGGACGGCGGAGAACAAACTCTCAAGCGGCAGCCCGCAAAATAAAATTAGATTTTTTCCAGCGTTGCTTTTGGCTTTTTCTTTCCTTATCTGATAAAAACTCCCGGCAGCTATCAAGGGGACTTTAACTTTCCTCCCCGCTTTCCGGCCGCATTCTCAGGGACTTTATTTTCTGAGCCAAGAGCTCGCCCTTTCCCACAGGCTCCTAATTTTTCGTCTGCCTGTTTTGGCTCAGCCAAATCAGCAGCACGGAGATATCCGCCGGGCTGACGCCGGAAATCCGGGAAGCCTGGCCAATATTTCCCGGGCGGACCCGGTTCAGTTTTTCCTGGGCCTCAGAGGAAATGCCGTGGATTTCCTGATAATCGATATTCCTGGGCAAACGCTTGCCCTCCAAGCGGCGCATCTCGTCGATCTGAGATTTTTGCCGCCGGATATATCCCTCATACTTGATCTCCACTTCCACCTGCTCGAAAATATTCGGATCCAGATCCGGACGGGTGGTATCCACCGGGGTTAAGCAGGCGTAATCTACCTGAGGACGCTTGAGCAGCTCCAGCAGGCGGATTCCTGTCTCTACCGGAGATGTTTCACGTGAAACCAAAATCTCATTCAGCTCCTTGGTAGGGGGCAGAGACGTCTTCTTCAGCCGGTTCAGCTCTTTTCTTTTCAGCTCCTGCTTTTCCAGAAAACGGTTCCACCGGCTGTCGCCGATCAGACCGATCTCCCTTCCCAAAGGCGTCAGCCGCTCGTCGGCGTTATCCTGCCGCAGCACCAGACGGTATTCAGAACGGGATGTCATCATCCGGTAAGGATCTTCTACCCCTTTGGTCACCAAATCGTCGATCAGGGTTCCGATATAAGAACTGGCCCGGTCCAGAACAACCTGCTCCCGGCCCTTGATCTTCAGCGCCGCGTTGATCCCGGCGATCAAGCCCTGGGCGGCCGCCTCCTCATAACCGGAACTGCCGTTAAACTGGCCCGCACCGTACAAACCGGGATAATCCATAAACTCCAGCGTGGCCGCCATCTGCAACGGATCCACACAGTCATACTCGATGGCGTAGGCGCACCGCATCACCAGGCAGTGCTCCAGCCCCTTGATGGAGTGATAAAACTGAAGCTGTACCTCCTCCGGAAGAGAAGATGACATGCCCTGCAAATACATTTCCTCCGTATTTTCCCCGCAGGGCTCAATGAACAGCTGGTGCCGCTCCTTATCAGCGAACCGGACGATCTTATCCTCCAGGCTGGGACAATACCGGGGGCCTACCCCCTCTATCTTTCCACCGTATAAGGGAGAACGGTGAATATTTTCTAGAATGATCCGCTTGGTTTCCGCGTTGGTCCAGCTGATATGACAGACCGCCTTGTTCTGCAAGGGCTCTGTGGTATCATAGGAAAAAGGAATCACCGGATCCTCCCCAGGCTGCTCCTGAAGTTCGGAGAAATCAATGGAGCTTTTCAGTACCCGGGCCGGTGTTCCGGTTTTGAACCGGCGCAGACGAAGCCCCAGGTCTTTCAGGCTTTTTCCCAGAAAAGCCGCCGGAAAGGTGCCGTCGGGACCGCTTTCATAGGAAACCTCTCCTACATAGATCCGGCCCCCTAAATAGGTCCCCGTAGCAATGATCACCGCTTTGGTCTCGAACACGGCGTTCATTCGGGTAACCGCCTGCCAGCGGTCATCCCCCAGCCTGCGAACCTCTGTGATCTCGCCCTGGCGCAAATCTAGGTTTTCCTGCAGCTCCAGCTTATGCTTCATGACCTCACTGTATTTTCTCCGGTCAATCTGCGCCCGAAGTGAGTGTACCGCCGGACCTTTTCCCCGATTGAGCATCCGCATCTGCAGCAGGCACTGATCCGCGGTCTTGCCCATCTCGCCGCCCAGGGCGTCGATCTCCCTCACCAGGTGCCCCTTCGCGGTCCCCCCAATAGACGGATTACACGGACAGTTTCCCACCGCGTCCATATTGATAGTGAATACCGCGGTTTGACATCCCAGCCGGGCGGCGGCCAGGCCCGCCTCGATCCCCGCGTGGCCCGCCCCGATCACTACCACATCGTATTGACCTGCTAAATATTCCATTCTGGTATCAACTCCATTTTAAACTGGTTCACGCTCCAGGCTTCCCCGGATCTATCCCCGCCGGACTCCTGTTTCCTTATTGTACTTCTTTCGTTTCTCATTTCGCTTTCTTTTTCTGTTTTTCTTTTCGTTTTCCTGTTCGCTCTTCCTGTTTGATTTTCTTTCAGTTTCTTTTTCGTTTTCTCTCCTCGTTTTTCTCGTCCGCGTTCTTTTCGCTCTCTTTTCACTTTTCTTTTCGTTTTTCTTTCAGCTTCTCGATTTGTTTTCTCGCTTTGCTTTTTTCGCGTTTGCTTTCTTTTCCTTTTTCACTTTCCATGTTGGCTTTCTTTTTCACTTTCCGCCCAGAAACGGGGAATTTCTGATTTGCCCGCCCCCTGGGTTTTTAAAAGGGTCATCAGGAAAACCTTTCCCCTTTTCTGGCGAATAAATTTTAACCGCCTTGCACGCCAATAGCGCCGGCTATCTTTTTTCTTCCTTACCGTTGTTTTCCTGTTCGCTTTTTCTTTCAGCTTCTCTTTTCGCTTCTCGTTTCCTTTTTTTCGCGTCCGCTTTCTTTTTTCTTTTTCACTTTCCCACACAGAAACGGTGGAATACCTGATCCACCACCGCCTCGCTGGCCCGTTCCCCGGTCAGCTCCAGAAGAGCCTGCACCGCTCCCTCGATAGATACCGTCACCGCGTCCAGGGTCATACCAAGCGCCAAAGCTTCCAATCCCTCGTTAACACAGGCCAGGGCTTCCTTTGCCGCCTGCTGCTGACGTTCCGTGGCCAGCAGCCCCTGAGAAGGATCCAGCTGGCTGGTGCCCGCGATCTCCGCCAAAGCTTCCCGCAGCTCGTCCAGGCCTTTTCCCTCAGAAGCCACTAAAAATACTATTTGTTGAACTTTATTTTTAATATACTCAACGTTTATTTTAGTTTCCAGATCCGTTTTATTGATCACAGCGATCGACGGCACTCCCTGTAAAGAATCCAGCAAAGTCTGATCGTCCTCGTTCAGCTCCTGGGAAGCGTCAAATACCGCCAGCACCAGATCAGCGGTCTGCACCCGGTCCTTGGCCCGGTTTACGCCGATCCGCTCTACCAGGTCCTCGGTGGAACGGATCCCCGCCGTATCCGAAAGCCGGAGCGTCACGTCTCCTACCAAGACGGTTTCCTCCACCACGTCCCGGGTGGTGCCGGGAATCTCCGTGACGATGGACCGTTCACATCCGGAAAGCAGGTTCATCAGGGTGGATTTCCCCACATTGGGCCGTCCGGCGATCACCGTGTTCAGCCCTTCCCGGATCGCCCGGCCCGCGTCGTACTGGCTCAAAAGCTTTTCCAGGGCGGTTTTCGCCGCCGTCAGCCGGGCGGTAAGTTCCGCCCGCTCTACCTGGGGGATATCCTCCTCCGGATAATCCGCCCAGGCCGACAGATGGGCCGCCGTAAAAATCAGGCTGTCCTTCACTGAATCGATGGCTTTATGGATGGCCCCGTCTCTGCCGGCCAAAGCCGCCCGGGCGGCCTGCCGGCCCTTGGCGCCGATCATGTCCATGACCGCTTCCGCCTCGGTCAGCCCCATTTTCCCGTTGAGAAAGGCCCGCCTGGTAAATTCTCCCGGCTGGGCGGGAAAAGCGCCCGCGTCCAGCACCGCCCGCAGCACCCGGCGGGTCAGGTACAGGCCGCCGTGACAGGAAAACTCCACCACGTCCTCGCCGGTATAGCTGTAAGGCGCCCGGAACACCAGGGCCACGGCCTCATCGATATCCTCGCCCTCAGACCGGATTCTGCCGTAAGCGGCGGTATATCCATCCATCTGGGAAAGTTTTCTGCCTTTAATATTTTGAAACACCCGATCTCCAACGGCAAAGGCGTCTCTTCCGGAAACCCGGATGACCCCGATGCCTCCCATTCCCTGGGCGGTGGAAATAGCGGCGACGGTATTTCCCTGATTTTCCTGGCTGTTGCGCTTGTTTTCCAATCCAGTTCACCACTTTTTCAGAATTTTCTGCCGATGATCCAGCGTCTATCAGGATTCTCTGTTTTTCAGAGGTTCCACTTTTTCCGCCGGCGCCTGCAAAAAACGGCGATTCGTTTTTGAATCGCCGTTTTGGTTCTTGGATATTTTACTTTATTCGCCCTTTTTCGGCTCGATCTTGCCGTACAAGGGAGAAACCGGCGATTCATCCTTTACAGGCTTCTTTTCCTGAACCGGTTTCGGCTGGGCCGGAATTCCGGGCACGATCTTCTCATAAGCCGCGGCGTTCTTTTTAATTTCCGGCCTGGGCTGAGAAACCGCGCTGGCCGGAGTCTCGGTCTTGGCGCCGTCCTGAGACTGGCTGCGGGACCGAATATTATTTCTCGACCGGCCGCCCTCTCTCCGGGGGCGGAAGTTCTGTTTCACCTTGGGATCAGGACCAATGACCACATGCCGGCCCATATCCTCTCCCTCGGACCAGGAAATAGCGCCGTTGACTTTCTGCACCGTAGTGTGGATGATTCTTCTCTCATAGGGATTCATCGGCTCCAGAGAGCTGTTTCGGCCGGTTTTCGCCGCCTTGATGGCCATTTTTCTGGCCAGGCTTTCCAGGGTTTTTTCTCTTTTTTCCCGATAATTGCCGGTATTGATGGTGATCCGGTAATAAGAGTTGTCCACATGGTTGGCAACTAAACCGGTCAGATATTGCAAAGCGTCCAGGGTTTCTCCTCTGTGGCCGATGACAAAACCGATGTTGTCCCCGGAAAGGTTCAACACCGCGCCGCCTTCCACTTCCTCAATATCGATCTGGACCCCCTGGGCTCCCATTTTCTCTAAAATCTCGCGAAGATAGTCCGCCGCCGCAGACGCCGGGGTAATGGAAATATAAGCTCTCACCTTGGCGGGAGCTCCGCCGAACAATCCGAATTTCTTCTTTTCGGGCATTTGTAAAATCTCAAATTCTACTTCATGGGTCTCCATACCGAGCTGCTGACAGGCAGCCTGCTGCGCTTCCAATACGGTAGCGCCAATACCAATTGCTTCTCTTTCCAAAAAGCTCACCCCTCTTTTAACCCTTCTTGCTTCCTAAATAATCACTGGCAGACTTGTTGTTGCCCTTTTTCTTTCCCGCCGGCTTTTTCGCCGCTTTCTGCGGTTCCGTCTTCTTCGGCTGAACGGGAACACTTTCCGTGGTTTTGGGCCCTTCCGGCAAAGCGATCATCTTCACCTTTTTTTCCTCGATTTCCCTCAGGGCGATTCTCGCCGCCTCTTCCTTGGCGATCACGGTGTCGGAGTTATAGAAGATATTCAGCACCCAGGTCTGCAAAAACTGGAGAATGGTATTGATGATCCAGTAGAAACCTACGGCCGCCGGTACGGTATAGGCGATCCAGGCGGAGAACAAAGGAAGAATGAACATCATCCACTTCATACAGCCCTGCATAGCCATCTGGTTTCCGGTGATCTTGGGCATGAGCCACTGGGTCACCAGGGAACTGACCAGGCACAGCACGGGAATCAGCCACAGCATAGAGCTGAAAGAGCTCGATTGCGGCGTATCCAACAAGTTCAGACCCAGAAAATTAAATCCCTGGCTGAAAGAATCGATGCTTGCCGCCTCATCCGGGGAAAACATGGGCAAAAAGTCTTTGAAAAAGTCGAAATGCTTTACCAAATCGATCTCGCCGTAAAATCCGCTGAACAGATTTCCCACGCCGGGCACCTGCTGAAGCAACTGTCTGGCTTCTTCCACCTTGCTTCCGGCGATATGCAGGGTATTCTGCAGGGGATTTACCACGGAATAGTAAATGCCCATCATGATAATCAGAGGAACGATAGAGGTCAGACAGCCTCCCATGGGATTGACGCCTTCCTGCTGGTAAAGCTTCTGCATTTCCTCTGACATTTTTTGCTTGTTATCACCATATTTTTTCTGAATTTCTTTCTGTTTTCCCTGCAACCTGGTATTTTGAGCCATAGATTTCTGCTGCTTGATGGAAAACGGAAACATGATTATTTTCAATACTATGGTAAACAGAATAATGGAGATACCGTAATTCTTGGTAAACTCGTAAAAAAACCAAAGCAGATAACCGAATATATTACCGATCCAACTAAAAATCTGCATACCTGCGATTTTCCTCCCAACGCCGCCGGACTTGGCGGCCGGCTGTTACTTTTTACTCTTTTTTCGTTTTTCCTTTTTTTCGGGCACCGGGTCGTAGCCGCCCTTGGAAAAGGGATTGCACCTTAAAATACGCCAAAGGGTCAGCAGCCCGCCCTTTAGGGCGCCGAATCTCTCGATGGCCTGCAACCCGTAATTGGAGCAGGTGGGATAATACTTGCAGCAGGGCCGGCTCAAAGGGGAAATGGCCCTTTGATAAAACCGGATAAGCCAAATAAGCGGGCGCTTCATTTGAAAACTCCCGCCTCTTTCAGCTGCTTTGTCATTGCCCTTTTCACGGCCTCGCATTTCACAAAAGGCGTCTTTCCCCGGGCTACAAAAACAAAATCATATCCTGTTTTCAATTCCGGCGCGATCAGCCGGAACGCTTCTCTCATGACCCTGCGGGAACGGTTTCGCTGTACCGCGATCCCGATTTTCTTGCTGGTGGTAAAGCCAATCCGCAGGCCCGGTTTTCGATTTTTCATCACGTAAGTAACCAAAACAGGAGAAACATAAGATTTTCCCCTGTGGTAAATCCGGCGAAAATCCTTATTTTCTTTCAGCGTTGTGAACGTGGCGTTCGGTTTCATGTGCTCCCCTGTTTTCGTCCCGCGGATTGTTCCCGCGGCCTTGTCCGTTTCATCGATCTTCTCAGCGAAATTTCGTTTTTCAGGTCTGTTTCGGCAGGGGGTCGCCCCCTTTGCCATACTTTTCCGTTAAAAACCTAAAATTCAGCCAATATTATTAATGAAAAAAATCCATTAATAAGAAAGATGCTTTCTTCCTTTCGCTCTGCGGCGAGACAGTACTTTGCGGCCGTTTCTGTCAGCCATTCTCTTTCTAAAGCCATGCTCTTTTTTTCTGTGGAGCTTCTTCGGCTGGTAAGTTCTCAGCATGAGTAACCCCCCTTTCCAGCGTAAAACCTTGCAATTTAGCATTATATATGAAAAATAGGCTTTCTGTCAACCTTTTCGGCCCAGATCATACCGAATCTTTTCCTTTTTTCAGTCCTTTCAGACCCAAAACCTTGTGAGTTAAAAGAATTAGGCCCACAACATGATGAAATCTCACAAAAATAAAAAAAATTAGGGGTTTTTCTTCCAAACGAAACATGTGGAAAACCATTTGTGTATTCCGGGAATTTGTGATAAAATAATTCTATATAGTGCCTGCCTTTTTTGGCCGGCGACTGATACTTGAAAATTACATTCGGAGGAAGATAGAATGGAATCCTTTCACGAAGCGTGGGATCTGATCTGCGATTACTGCAAGGCCCATATTACGGACGTTGCTTATAAAACCTGGATCAGCCGGATCGAGCCCGTCAAGCTGGACTTCGACGCGGGGGACGCCATATTGATGGTGCCCAACGAGTTTCACCGGCAGACCCTGAACCGATGTTACATGTCCCTGTTAAATTCCGCTGTTCACGAGATTTTTGGTTCCGGAATCAACATTATCTTTACCATTCCCGATGAAGGGGAAAATAAAAAGACCGCCGCCAACGATACTCTTGCTATCGACTCGGAATATGAATTCACTTTTGACACCTACATCGTAGGCTCCTCTAACAAATTCGCTCACGCCGCCTCTCTGGCGGTGGCGGCCAATCCGGCAGGCGCTTATAATCCCCTGTTTATTTATGGAAACTCTGGTCTGGGAAAAACTCATCTGCTTTACGCCATCTGTAATGATCTGAAACGTAGCCATCCGGAGATGACCACCCTCTACATAAAGGGAGACGATTTCACCAACGAGCTGATCGACGCGATCCAGCACGGAACAACCTCTACCTTTCATCAGAAATATCGGAAAACAGACGTGCTGCTGGTGGATGACATTCAGTTTATCGCCGGCAAGGATTCCACCCAAGAGGAATTTTTCCATACCTTTAATTCCCTCTACGAAGCGAAAAAGCAGATTGTCCTCACCTCTGACCGCCCTCCCAAGGAGATTCAAACTCTGGAGGACAGGCTCCGTACCCGGTTCGAGTGGGGCCTGATCGCCGACATTCAACCTCCGGATTTCGAGACCAGGATCGCTATTATAAAAAGGAAAGCGGAAGCCCTGGATTTGGAACTGCCAGGAGACGTATGCGAATATATTGCCACCCGGCTGAAAACCAATATTCGTCAGCTGGAAGGCGCGGTAAAGAAAATGAAAGCTAACTGGCTTTTAAATGGGGATGCCCCCACTATGGCAAACGCTCAGACAGCCATCTCAGATATTCTGAACAACGATCAGCCACCTCCGTTGACGGTGGAGAAAATCATCGAGGAGGTAGGCCGCACTTTTGGGGTCTCCCCCGACGATATCCGATCCTCCAAGCGAAGCGCGAACATCTCAAACGCCCGGCAGATCGCCGTTTACGTGGTGCGAGAGATCACTCAGCTTTCCACAACCACTATCGGCGAGGAGTTCGGCGGTAGAGATCACTCCACCGTAGTCTACGCCGTACAGCAGGTGGAGAAAAATATGAAGAAAGACTCCAAAACCAAAGGTATGGTGGAAGATATCATCAAAAATATCCGGGACCGCTGAGACTTTCTGATTTTACACATCCCGGTGGAGAAACTTTCCACATTCCACAAAACCGGTGGAAAAATAAAGAGTTTCCTGTTTCTTCTTTTCCACTTTTTTTCCACATTCCACAGTTTTCTTTCCACAGAAATGTGAAAAACCTCGTATCGACTCTTTTCTTTCCACTTTCCCCACACATACATTCCACAGAGTTTCTTTTCCGTTTTTTCCGGCCTCGCTGAAAAAAATAAACTTTTCCACATTTTCACCGTCCCTACTACTATTACTATCTTTTAATACTCTTCTATCCTTTCCAGAAGAGAAATTTCTCTTTTTCTTTTAGAATCTGATAAAACAGGAAAACCCCTCCTTTGAAAAACTTTTTCCGTGGAAAACTTTTTTCTCTTATCTGTCATTTATCCGGTAGCGGAAAAAACTCAGCCCGTCAAAAAAATGGATCTCTTTTTTCCTGTCTCTTACTTTTTCTTAACTTTCGTGAGACAGAATCCATAAATAAGATTGCTTGCGATTCGGATTCCGCCTTTCACATTTAAGAAACGATGCCACGATCTTTAAGAAACCTTAATTTCAAAGAATTTTGGGTTCTCAGAATTTGAAAAGCGTTCAGAATTCTTTTCCCTTTTATCCCTCAGATTTTAAATGAAAATCTCAAATTTGAATCAAGGCTGTTCCTTATTTGATTTTTAATTTTTAAATCGAGAGATCACGGCAGACAATCCTGGAAAAGGCTCCTTGTTTTGCCGGGACCAGAAAACTCTTTAAAAAGCTCTTTAATTACCTTAATGAAAGAAAGCAGGAGGTTTTTATGAAAATTCAGTGTCAAAAATCTCAGCTGGTGGAGGCGGTCTCCAACGTGCAGAGAGCCGTTTCCTCAAAATCCACATTGGCCGCTTTAGAGGGAATTCTTTTGAAAACTACCCCGGATGGTGATTTGAAGCTCTGCGGCTATGACTTAGAGCTTGGTATCACCACGGTGATCGAGGCTCAGGTGGACGAGCCCGGAGAGGTAGTTCTCAGCGCCAGGCTTTTCGGCGATATTGTGAGAAGACTGCCGGACGAAACGGTCTCGATTCTTGTGGATGAAAAAATGATCACCCAGATCACCTGCGGCCCTTCGGAGTTCTCCATTGTGGGAATTCCCAGTTCCGAATATCCGGAGCTTCCTTCTGTGGATGGGGCTTCCAGCATCGACCTGACCAGTCCGATTCTGAAAAGCATGATCCGCCAGACCCTGTTCGCGGTAGCGGATACCGACGCAAAGCCTGTCCACACCGGTACCCTGTTCAACATTGAGAACGGAATCATCCGGCTGGTGTCTGTGGACGGCTACCGGCTGGCGATGCGGACGGAAATGATCAATCTGAAATTCGAGGAAGAGGATGAGATCCGGTTTGTGGTGCCGGGCAAGACCCTTTCCGAGGTGATCAAGCTGCTGCCGGATCAGGACGAAAACGTGGAAATTCTGGTGGGCAGACGGCACATTATCTTTAAGATCGAGAAATATTCCGTGATCTCCCGGCTTTTGGAGGGAGAATTTCTGGATTATAAAGCGGCGATTCCCGCTCAGTTTACCACTGAGGTGACGGTCAATACCAGAAATTTGATCAACAGCGTGGAGCGTGTATCCCTGCTGATCACCGACCGGCTGAAAAGCCCGGTGCGGTGCATTTTCGCCGAGGATGGAGAAATCAAGATTTCCTGTGTCACCTCCATCGGCAAGGCGAACGACGAGCTTTCCGCCCAGACCACAGGGCCGGAGGTGGAGATCGGTTTTAACAACCGTTATCTGCTGGATGCCCTGCGAAACGCGGATACAGACGAGGTCAAGATCCAGCTTACCGGTCCGGTCAGTCCCATGAAGATCGTCCCCACCCAGGGGGATTCTTTCCTGTTCCTGGTGCTGCCCGTCCGGCTGAAACAGCAATAAAAGCAGTGAGGCAAATTCATGAAAAAGGAACAAATCCATATTGATACGGAGTTTATCCGTTTAGATTCCCTATTAAAGCTTTCCGGGGGCGCGGTCACCGGCGGCCAGGCCAAGGTAATCATTCAGAGCGGCCAGGTTTTGGTCAACGGGGAGGTCTGTACCATGCGGGGCAAAAAAATGCGTCCCGGGGATACCGCCCAAATGGGAGAGCTATTGATTGAGGTGCTGGCGTAAGTGAAGGTCAACCGGCTTGGGTTTCGGGATTACCGCAATTTAAAAGAGAATGAACTGATCCCCGGATCTCAGGTCAACGTGATTTACGGGGACAACGCCCAGGGAAAAACCAATCTGCTGGAGGCGATTTGGCTGTTCACCGGGGGAAGATCTTTCCGGGGAGCAAAAGATCAGGAACTGATCTCCTTTTCCTCTTCGGCCGGCGCCGTGCTGGCCCTGGATTTCGAGGCGGAACAGCGGGAGCAGACAGCCAGGATCACCATTGACGGGACGGCGAAAAAACGGGCCGCCCAGCTCAACGGGGTGGATCAGCCGGCGGCCTCGTCACTGATTGGAAAATTCTGCGCCGTGGTGTTTTCTCCCGACCACCTTTCCCTCATTAAAGAGGGACCGTCCATGCGGCGAAAGTTTCTGGACGCCGCCCTCTGCCAGAAAAAACCCGCCTACGCCAAGTTATTGAGCCAATACAGCCGGACCCTTGCCCAAAGGAATACCCTGCTCAAGGATATTTCCTATCATTCCGAGCTTTTGGAAACCCTGGAAATCTGGGATGAAAAGCTCTCGAGGCTTGGGGCGGCCATTACCATAGAGCGAAAGCGCTATATCGAAAGGCTTTCCGAAGCCGCTGGAGAAATTTATGACGGCATTTCCCAGGGCAGGGAAAAGTTCTCCGCCCGTTATGAAAGCAGTCTGGTCATAGATGGCGCGGATGAGGTTTTGTATTGGGAGCAGCTTTTTTCCCTGCTGCAAAAAGGCAGAAAAGAAGACCTGAACGCCGGGTTTACCACCAAGGGCCCCCACCGGGACGACCTTTTGGTGACGATCCAGGAAAAATCCGCCAGAGAGTACGGCTCTCAGGGACAGCAGCGTTCCTGCGTGCTGGCGCTGAAGCTGGCGGAGGCTTCTCTTTTGGCGGAAGCCCTCGGAGAAAGACCGGTGATCCTGCTGGACGACGTGATGAGCGAGCTTGACGCCTCCCGCCAGGATTATCTGCTGAATAAGATCCAGGGATGGCAGGTATTCATCACCTGCTGTGATCCCAATTCGATTCTGGGCTTATCCCAGGGCAAGACCTTCTATGTGGAGAACGGGGAGATTCAGGGGCGAGCCGGGACAAAAAACGGAGGGCTTTGGAAACTCAACCGCCGAAGACCCGAAGAAGTTTGAAAGGCTCGGAAGAAGTTTGAAAGGCTCGGAGAAACTTGAAAGGGCCCGGGGAAATTTGAAAGGCTCGAAGAAACTTGAAAGGCTCAGAGAAGTTTGAAAGGCCCGAAGAAACTTGAAAGACCCGGAGAAACTTGAAAGACCCAAAGAAGTTTAAAAGATCCGAAAAACTTGAAAGAGGCCGCAGAGATTTAAATGGCCCGGAAAAATTAAAAAACCAGCGGATTTAAAAAGAACCGGGAAATTTTGAGGGGGCTTTGAAAGACCGTCAGAATTCCGAAAACCCAAAAAGGCTTTGAAACCCCGCGTATTTTGAAAACCCGAATTTGAAAACCCGAATATATTTTTAATTATTTTATTTATTTTCATTAATTTTTATCAAATTTACTTTATTTGATTTATCATTAGAGGAGAAGAGTTATGTATCTTCATTTGGGCCAGGAAACCGTGGTAAAAATGGATAGCATTGTGGGGATCTTTGATCTGGATACCTCCACCATTTCCAAATTTACCCGGGATTATCTGACTCAGGCGGAAAAAAGCGGCAAAGTGATCAATGTGTCTATGGAACTGCCAAAATCCTTTGTGGTATGCGCGGAAAATGGAAAAACCACTGTGTATATCAGTCAGATTTCTTCCTCCACCCTGCTGAAGCGGATGGATTTTCTGAAAACAACAGAAACCAATCTGATTTCAATTTCAAAGGAAACCTCGGCTCCGGAAAGGTAGGATGGAATATGAAAAACCAATTGCCGTTTTGTCCCTACTGTAAAAAGCGTCTGACGTATCTGCAGGCCTGGGGCATTCATAAAGATGGGGAATACCGGTGTTTTCGGTGCGGGAAAACGTCCAATATCCGGTACACCAAAAGGCTGAAAACCTTCGCCGCCGTCGCTTCCGTTCTGGGACTGCTCATCGCCCTGCCCATGGTCATTTTTCGGGAAAGTATCCAGTTTGGTCATGTGTTCTTGATTGTCATTCCCTTTTTGCTCTTCTTTCTTCTGGCTCCCTTTACCATCGTGCTCTCTCCCATGAAAAATGCCGGAAAAAAGCCTGTGAGAAGGGCAAAGCCTTCCGGCGCTTTTCACAGAAATATTTCCAGTAATCACACCGCTGATGAGCTTCCGGAAATTCGGTCTGGCAGGACAGACTGGAAATATTTTGATAAACCCCAACCGTCTGAACATGGTTTTTCCTCGTCAGAACCGCCTTTGGAAAACGATGGAGATTTCCTGAATATCAGCGATGTTTCCCACAGCGATTATTATTCCTCAAAGTATGATTTTTCTCTGTTTGAGGAAACCAGACGGATGGATCAGGTAAAAAATAATTCTTCCGTACCCAAAAGGACGCAGGCGCGAAAACCGGCAAAACGCCGAGTGGATCCGCCGAAAAAGCCCAGAGGAACGGAAGAGGAGATAGATCAGATCTTACAGGATTTTATCGATGAATAAATGGAGGTTTCACCTTGGAAAACAATGAGATTACGCAAACCAATGAAGAATACGGCGCAAGCGACATACAGGTGCTGGAAGGACTGGAGGCTGTCCGGAAACGTCCGGGCATGTATATCGGATCCACCGGGCCCAGAGGTCTGCACCACCTGGTGTATGAGATTGTGGACAACGCCATCGACGAGGCGCTGGCCGGTTACTGCGACAAAATTGACGTGAAGATTCTTCCCGGCGATATTATCGTGGTAGAGGACAACGGCCGCGGTATCCCGGTAGGAATCCAGCCTAAAATGGGCATTCCGGCGGTAACGGTGGTCTTTACCGTGCTTCACGCCGGCGGTAAGTTCGGCGGAGGAGGATACAAGGTTTCCGGCGGCCTTCACGGCGTGGGAGCCTCGGTGGTGAACGCCCTTTCCACCTGGCTGGAGGTGGAGGTCAGCGACGGCGCCCACATCTACCGTCAGCGGTTCGAGCGGGGTATGGCGGTCACCGATTTGGAGATCATCGGGAATACGGAAAAAACCGGCTCTAAGGTCACCTTCCAGGCGGATCCGGAAATTTTCACCGAAAGCACGGTCTATGAGTATGAAACTCTGGAAACCCGTCTGCGGGAGCAGGCTTTCCTGAACGCGGGGATCCACATCGAGCTGGCGGACGAACGGGATCCGGAAAACCGGGTGCAGAAAAACTTCCTTTACGAGGGAGGTATCTCCAGCTTCGTGGAGTTTCTGCATAAGAGAAAATCCCTGGAGGTGATCCATCCGGATATCATCCACGTAAAGGGCGCTCTGGCCGACGGTTCCGCGGAGGCCGAAGTGGCCATGCAGTATAACGAAAGCTATAACGAGCTTTTGATCTCTTTCGCCAACAATATCCATACCACCGACGGCGGTACCCATGAGGAGGGCTTTAAACGGGCTCTCACCAGAATCATGAACGACTACGCCAGAAAATACAATATCTTAAAGGACGGAGATAAGAATCTGTCCGGCGAGGACGTGCGGGAAGGCTTGACCGCTATCATCAGCGTCAAGCTGAAAGAGGCCCAGTTTGAGGGCCAGACCAAGGCAAAGCTGGGAAATACGGAGATCCGCACTTTGGTGGATAACCTGATCAGCGAGAAGCTTTCCGCCTATTTGGAGGAAAATCCGGCCACCGCCAGGGCCATCTTTGAGAAAGCCATGGCCGCCAGCCGGGCCAGAGAAGCCGCCCGAAAAGCCAGAGAGCTGGTGCGGAGAAAATCCGCCCTGGAAAGCGCCGCCCTGCCAGGCAAGCTGGCCGACTGTCAGTCCAGAAACCCGGAGGAAACGGAAATCTACATCGTAGAGGGAGATTCCGCTGGCGGCTCCGCAAAGGGCGGACGGGACCGGAAATTCCAGGCTATTTTGCCTCTTTGGGGCAAAATGCTCAATGTGGAAAAGGCCAGGCTGGATAAGGTCTACGGCAACGATAAGCTGATGCCCGTCATCACCGCTCTGGGATGCGGCATCGGGGATGAATTCGATCTGGCGAAGCTGCGCTACGGCAAGGTCATCATCATGGCCGATGCCGACGTGGACGGATCCCATATCCGGACCCTGCTGCTGACGTTCTTCTTCCGGTTCATGAAGCCGCTGATCGAGGAAGGCCATATCTATATCGCTCAGCCTCCCCTTTACCGGCTGACCAAGGGAAAAAACCATTACTATGCCTACTCCGATAAGGAACGGGATAAAATGCTTCAGGAGATGACCGTCACGGCTCCGATCCAGCGGTATAAGGGCCTGGGCGAGATGGACTCCGAACAGCTCTGGGAAACCACCATGAATCCGGAAACCCGGATCATGCTGAAGGTAGAGCTGGAAGACGCCGCCGCCGCGGACGAAACCTTTACCATTCTGATGGGAGATAAGGTAGAACCCAGACGGGAATTTATTGAGAAAAACGCCAAATACGTCCAGAATCTGGACGTTTAAAAATTGGATTCGCCGGCGGACAGAGAATTATTCAAAATAAAAATTACAGAACTGAATTATCCAAGATAAAAATTACAGAAATGAATTATCCAAGATAAAAATTATAGAAATAAAAATGGAAATAAAAAGCGGCGAAGAAAAGCGAAAAAAACGAAGCAAAAAAATGAAGCGAAAAATGAAGAGACCAAAAAGCGAAATCTCAGTACCCGGCGCCGAAAACCCCGCTTAGAAAAATCCGTTTTCTAAATTCACGGCGGGCGCTTCCCTGAAAGGGTTTTTAGAAAAATCCGTTTTCTAAATTTACGGCGGGCGCTTCCCTGAAAGGGGTTTTAGAAAAATCCGTTTTCTAAATTCACGGCGGGCGCTTCCCTGAAAAGGGTTTTTAAAAAAATCCGTTTTCAGGGGGACTGCCGGAAAAATCCGGGTTAGAAGAGCCGACTTTGAAACGGCTGCCCGAAAAACTTTGAAAACCGGGAAGAGATTATCCAGGCATCAACACTGACACTAAAGGAGGAAACGACAGCGCTTATGGAAACCAATAACGAGAGTCCAAACCCTATACGGGAGGACGATTGGGATGATGAGGTTACCGAGGAAGATTATCCTCAGGAGCTGACGGAGGTGCTTCAGGCCGCCGATGTGGCGGAGCAGCTGGAGCAGGCCCAGGAGGAGGAGTATACTCCTGATTGGGACGGTACTGACGCCGAGTTTGTGGAGGATGAGGACGCGGCGGAATATGAGGAGCAGTACGCGGGCATTAAGCTTTCCTATACTCTGAACCGGGAGGAGGCCATGGCCTGCCTGAAAAAGGCCCGCATTTATAAGACAGTGGGCCGCCGGGCGTGGCTGGAGACCGGGATTTTAATCGTGGCCGCGGCGTTGTTTTTCGTCTCCTTTGGTTTGTATCAGGGGGGCTACAACCTGGCTTTGGGAATTTTAAGCCTTCTGATCGCGGCGGTGATTTGGCTGGTTCCGTATTTTGATCTGCGGAAACGGGCGGATGAGATCGCCGGCGGCAAAAAGATCGAAGTGGAGATTTATCCCGACGAAGTGGTGGTCGGTTCCGGGGAGGGCCAGTGGGAGATTCCCCTGGACGGCACCAGCGACTTTGAGGAATTTGACGACCTGATGGTGCTGTTTACCCCGAAAAACGCTATTTTGGCGATTCCCATGCGGGCTATGGAACCTGCCGTCATCGCGGATATTCAGGGTATGCTCATCGCCGGCTGCATCTCCGAAAAGCAATAAGAAATATCCAGAAGACCGGAGGCGCGTATGATTTCAGAAAGTAAAATCACGGTTCGGTATCAAGAGACCGACCAAATGGGTATCACCCACCACTCCGTTTATCCGGTGTGGTTCGAGGTGGCCAGAACAGATTTTATCAAAAAGCTGGGGATCAGTTATTCCCAGATTGAGAAAATGGGTGTTATGCTTCCTTTGACAGAGGTTACCTGCAAATATTATAAGGGGACCCGGTACGAGGATGAGCTGACAGTGACGGCAAGGGTACTGTCTGTGACGCCCAGCCGGATGACCTTTGGTTATCAGGTGTTTTTGCCCGGCGAGAAAAGGCCTGTCAGCGAGGGGACCACTTCCCATGGCTTCGTGGACAGCGAGACATTCCGGGCGATGAATTTAAAGAAACGCTTTCCAAAGCTTTACCAGGCTCTATTCGACAGTATCGAGCCGTAAATCCAGGACAGAGAAAAACCACAGGACCCGAAAGGGGCTAAGACCCGGGAAGATCAGAAACGCGGGCATAAAAGGGCGCTTAAGCGATGCGGGCCTGAAAGCTGGGGACGGAAAACACAGGGACTCCGGGAATCACTGATTCAAAACGGAAGCCGGAATCTTAGAATTTAAAAGCCGCTGGCTGGAAATCGGAGAGGAACCCTCAGAATTCGGAAATCGCTGGTTTCAAATGGGAGCAAGGCGTTTTGAACCCCGCCCTTCCTCCGTTTATTCAAACGTTGGTACAAGGTTTCAAGGGAGCAAGGCGTCTTGAAACCCGGAAAAACCTTGGCCCGCGGCGCGAGGCTGGAAAGGATACGGGACTTGGGGAACTTTGGTGCGAAGCGCATACGAATCCCGAAACCGAGGGAGGAAAAGCGGGGGTTTCCAAAGCGGGAATTCGGCGGCAGGAAACCTAAAGCAACCTAAGGGAACCTAAAAAGCGGGAATTTTGCCGGCGGCCAGGCAGGAAATCCGGTTGCCGCCGGACGAAACCAGGGAAAACAAAACTAGTTACCGTTTTCTCCGGTCTTCCCCGCCGCCTGGAGAAAACCCGGAGAACGAAAACAGCCGGGAAACAGCCAAAAGCTAAGGTTTGCGGGCCGGACCCGTGAAGCTATGAGATATTCCGACAGACGAAAGCGGCCAGGTTTTGGGACTTCCCTTT
Source organism: uncultured Oscillospiraceae bacterium (assembly GCA_959596515.1). Taxonomy (GTDB): domain Bacteria; phylum Bacillota; class Clostridia; order Oscillospirales; family Acutalibacteraceae; genus Clostridium_A. The sequence continues at coordinate 4,119 of CAUFXR010000018.1, read as the reverse complement.
GGGACCTCTTCCGTTTGGCGGAAAACAGGAAAGAAATCGACTGCGGGAAAAGCAGAGAAAGAATAAAGCTGACGATAAACCGAAGGAAAGTCTAAATATTTCGCCGGACGGCGGAGACAGAGGAAAAGGCAGCGAAAAAGGAGATTAAAAACATGGATGAAAAAACTATGGAGCCAAGATCCAATGTTATCGAGGTGGATATTCAAAAGGAGATGCAGAAATCCTTTTTGGATTACTCCATGTCGGTCATTGTGTCCCGGGCCCTGCCGGATGTAAGGGACGGATTAAAGCCGGTACACCGCCGGATTCTCTATTCCCAATATGAGGACGGCCTGACCCCGGACAAGGCCTATAAAAAGTGCGCCACCACCGTAGGCAACGTGCTGGGCCGCTATCACCCTCACGGCGACGCGTCTGTTTACGACGCCCTGGTCCGTCTGGCCCAGGATTTCTCCATGCACTATCCCCTGGTGGACGGTCACGGAAACTTCGGCTCCGTGGACGGCGACCCGCCGGCCGCCTATCGTTATACGGAAGCCAGAATGAGCAAGATTTCCACGGAAATGCTGACGGATATCGATAAGGATACCGTCAACTTTATTTCCAACTACGACGACAGCCGCAAAGAACCGGAGGTTCTGCCTTCCCGGTTCCCGAATCTGCTGGTCAACGGCTCCACGGGAATCGCCGTGGGCATGGCCACCAACATTCCTCCCCACAACATGGGGGAAACCATCGACGCGGTCTGCCATCTCATCGATAATCCGGACGCCGGCCTGGAAGAGCTGATGGAATACATCAAAGGGCCGGACTTTCCCACCGGGGCCATGATTATGGGCCGGGCGGGCATTCGGGCGGCTTACGCCACCGGCCGCGGCAAGATCACCGTGCGTGCCGTGGCGGAGATCGTGGAGGAGAAAAACGGACGGTTCAAAATCATCGTCACCGAGCTTCCCTACCAGGTGAACAAGGCCCGGCTCATCGAATCCATCGCCGATATGGTGAAGGATAAGCGGATCGAGGGCATTTCCAATATCGACGATCACTCTGACCGGAACGGTATGCACATCGAGATCGATTTGAAACGGGACGCCTCTCCCCAGATCGTTCTGAACCAGCTTTATTCCTACACCCAGATGCAGACCACCTTCGGCGTGATCATGCTGGCCATTGTCAACGGCGAGCCCAAGACCCTGACCCTGAAGGAGATGCTTCAGGAATATATTAAATTCCAGGAGGAGGTCATCACCCGCCGGACCATCTACGACCTGAAGAAGGCCCGGGAGCGCGCCCACATTTTAGAGGGCTTGAAGGTCGCCCTGGATAACATCGACGAAATTATTTCCATTATCCGCAATTCCAAAGACCGTCCCACGGCAAAAGCCAGAATGACCGAGCGGTTCGGTTTGGATGACGTGCAGACCGAGGCCATCGTTCAGATGCGTCTGGGACAGCTGACCGGTCTGGAGCGGCAGAAAATCGAGGACGAATTGGCGGCGCTGGAATTGAAGATCAAGGATTTTGAGGATATTCTGGCCCATGAGGAACGGGTAAAGGCCATTGTCAAGGAAGAGCTGATGGGAATCCGGAGCAAGTACGCCGATGAGCGGAAAACGGAGATCATGGCCATCAGCGGCGAGGTGGATATCGAGGATCTGATTCCTCATGAGGAATGCGTGCTGACCCTGACCAATTTCGGTTATGTGAAGCGCCAGAAGATGGATACCTACCGGACTCAGCGCCGCGGCGGCCGGGGAATTTCCGGCATGAGCCGCCGGGAAGAGGACGTGGCCACAGAGATGTTTGTCATCAATTCCCATGACTACGTCATGTTCTTCACCAGCACGGGCAGGGTATACCGGCTGAAGTGCTATGAGATCCCCGAGGGTTCCAGAACATCCAAGGGGATGAATATCGCTAATTTACTGCCGATCACCGCCGATGAGAAAGTCACCTCCATGATCCGGGTACCGGAATTCGACGAGGAGAAATATCTGGTGATGGTCACCCGCAACGGTATCATCAAACGAACCCTTTTGAGCGCCTATAATTCCGCCAGAAAGGGCGGCCTGATCGCCATCGAACTGGATGAGGGCGACGAGCTGGCCTGGGTAAGGGTCACCGACGGCAGCAATGAGCTGATTGTCGCCACCAAGAAAGGTATGGCGATCCGGTTCCATGAAAGGGATGTCCGCCTGGTAGGCCGTACCGCCAGAGGCGTGAAGGCCATCACCCTGGGCGAGGACGACTGCGTGGTAGGTATGGCCCGGCTCCGTGAAGGCGGTAAGGTGCTTACCGTATCCGAAACCGGCTACGGCAGGCTTTCTCCCATCTCCGATTACCGGATCCAGTACCGGGGCGGCAAGGGCCTGCTGAACTATCATGTGGATAAGTACGGCGATGTGGCCGCCATCAAGGTGGTAGACCTGGACGACGATGTGATTCTCATCTCCGCTGACGGCGTGATCATCCGGATCCAGGCGGATTCCATCCGGGAATGCGCCAGACCCAGCAAGGGCGTCCGGGTCATGCGGATCGGCGAGGATAACAAGGTGGTCACCCTGGCCCGCGCGCCTCATGAGGAGGACGACGAGGAAACGGACAGCCTGGAGGACGCCGATCTGGAGGACGCCGACAGCAAGGAAACGGAGATTTCTGAAACCGATGAGGGCGAGGAAACTCAAATCCAGGAAGAATAACGGCCGGCGCCAGGAAAGTGAAAAAGCGATCAAAGCGCGTCAAAAAATCAGAAAGCCGCGCGGAAGCGGTAAAAAGTAAGTCAACGCAAGTCAACGGCAAGGAAATAGCAAAAAGGCGGAATGGAAAGCCATAGGCGAACCATAAAGAGCGCTTACGAACCATAAAGGGCCCTTAGGCGAACGGTAAAAAAGACCTTCTCAAAATAGGTCTCGGAAGGGGCTTCCCCGCGCGAGGGATTTTCCCCAAAGGGCCTTGAAAAGGGCTTCCCCGTGCGAGGGATTTTTCCCCAAAGGGCCTCGAAAAAGGGCTTCCCCGCGCGAGGGATTTTCCCCCAAAGGGCCTCGAAAAAGGGATTTCTGGAAAATGGAAATTCCCATACAAAGAAATTCTTATAAAACGAAAGCAGGCAAGGCGCGGACGCGAACAGTCCGGAAACGCCTTGCCTGCTTTTACTATTTGTATGAAATATAAATTATATTACTAATTGAATAAAAATACCGATTAAATAAAATACCGAGCATCCAACGCCGAAAAGAAGAGAAAGAGCGAGAAAGGGCCGGTGCGCCTTTTCCAGCCAAAATTTTCATTGCCCGCCGGGGTCTGAAATTTCCCGCGCTGTTTTAGTTTGTCTCCGGTCAGGGCGGGCACTTGCCTTGATTTTATTTCCTTATTGTTTTATAAATAAAATAAATTACTATAAGTTTAATTTTTAAATAAAACCGCCGATTTAACGTTCAAACGAAAGGTGTCAAAAAAGCGGGTTCAAAAGAGGCTTGGGAAATTGAACTTGAATAAGCTTTAAGGGGCTGGGTTCAAGTGAGGCCTTAGAAAATCAGATTTTGAATAGGTTTTAAAGGACTAGGTTCAAGCAAGGCCTTAGAAAATCAATTTTGATAAACTTTAAGAGACCGGGTTGAAGATGAGCCTTAGAAAATCAAATTTTGAATAGGTTTTAAAGGAGTAGGTTCAAGTGAGGCCTTAAAAATCAATTTTGACAAACTTTAAGAAGCCGGGTTGAAGAGGCCCGTTAGAAATAAAATTCAAGCCATATACGGAGCAATAAAATTAGACTATTTGTTTAAAAAACAAAATTTAAACAAATAGTCTAAATCGATTCATTCCGGAAAATCTAATAAAGTGAGACCAGACTCGGCCATAATAAAGAAAAGCGGCGGCTCGCTCCGGTCTGGTTTGCATCGGCCCGGTTAGCCGCCGTCCGGTTTGCTCCGGTCCGGTTTGTATCGGCCCGGTTAGCCGCCGTCCGGTTTGCTCCGGTCCGGTTTGTATCGGCCCGGTTAGCCGCCGTCCGGTTTGCTCCGGTCCGGTTTGTATCGGCCCGGTTAGCCGCCGTCCGGTTTGCTCCGGTCCGGTTTGTATCGGCCCGGTTAGCCGCCGTCCGGTTTGCTCCGGTCCGGTTTG
>CAUFXR010000017.1 GCA_959596515.1 uncultured Oscillospiraceae bacterium | reverse complement strand
GAATTATGGGACTTTGAACTCTTTTCCTGTTGCTCTTAGTTTGACAATTCACTGACTTTTAGAAAAAACACGGAAGATTTTTTACCGGGATCAGGGGAAAATCCCAAAGGGAATCGCAAGAAATTATCATAAAGATAAGGAAAGAAAAATCCACAAACCGACTGGGAAGGCGGAAGCCTACGGTAAGGGGAAATCTCTCAGCCCAACCGCCGGCGACCGCTCTGCCGCGGGACAAAGATATCTAAAATTTTGGGTGCCTGCCGGCCGAGCGCTTCCGCCGGGGTTCGCCCCGGGAATCCGCCGCCAGTGGATACCAGCGATCCGCTGTAGGCTTCAAGAAGCTGGAACAGATCCGGCCACCTAAACGGAAAGCGCGCCGGTGTCACGAGGCTCCGCCGCGACGCGGACGGTTCCGCAGGCTTGCGGAGGATCCTGCGAGAGTCCGGAATTTTTTCGCTGAACCGCATCGGATTCGGCAAAAAAGGCTTGCCCTTTACGGCGTGGATGAGGCTGAATCCGGGATGATTGGCTTTAGGGTTTACGGTTCCATATTGCCTGAGGCGTACATAATCACGGACAACGCGGCCAGGGGAGCGGTTTCGGTACGGAGGATCCGTTTTCCCAAAGTGATGGGCACGCCGCCGGCGCTTTGTACCGCCTCGACCTCAGGCAGGGAAAAACCGCCCTCGGGACCGATCCATACGGAAACGGTCTTGGTTTCCCGTGTGACAAACCGGGCGACGCTTTCCCCGCCGCCCTCGTAGCAAAACAAGAACGTCTGAGCCTGGACAGCCTGGGCCAGAGCTTGTTGGAAATCCACCGGCGGACAGACCTGGGGAAGAATTCCTCGGCCGCATTGCTTAGCGGCTTCTACCGCGATCTTTTGCCAGCGGTCTGCTTTTTTCTGGGCGGATTTTCCATCCGGACGGGAAACACACCGTTCCATCCGGACAGGGACGATCCGGGAAACGCCAAGTTCCACGGCTTTCTGGACGATCCAATCCATTTTTTCGCCTTTGGGAAGTCCCTGGTATAAAATTACGGAAAGGGACGGCTCATTTTCGCACTGATATTTGTCTATAATAGTAAGAGCGGCTTCCTCGGGAGAAAGCCGCTGTACAACGCATCGGTAATCAAATCCTTTGGTATCGCATAGGGTCACAGTATCGCCCGGCTTCATCCGAAGAGATTTGCACATGTGGGCGGCGTCCGGCCCGGTCAGCACCACTTGGTCACCCTCGATGGATTCTACAAAAAATCTAGGCATTGGCTTCGCAGCGCTCCATTTCTCTCACCCGGCGCTTCCGCAAAGCCAGCAGCCGGATCCGGTTATATCTTTGAATCGCCACGAAAGGCAGATTCCCCAGCAGGATCAAAAAGCCAAAAATCAACCCCCAGGGAAGGGGATTGAAAATGATCACGGGAACCGCGCAGCAGGCGCAAAGAGAATGATCCCATTCGCCCCGGCAGGTTTCCAAGAGGAAATCGTCTAAATAGCTTATGGAAAGGTCGTTGGTATCCAGATGATCTTTCGAAAAGCCCTGTTTTCCCACGTGGGTGGGAACAAGATCCTTCCACCACTTAATTTTTAAATATTTCACATACCATCTGCCATTCTTTTCCCATTTAAACACGCGGTAGCGCTTTCGACGGAAGTCGAACCAAGAGGAACTTCCGTGAACGCAGAGTACAAAGGCGACCACATGCCAGGCGCCGATAAAAGCGATGTTGTATAAAAGGATTTCCCAAAAATTCTTCATATCCGTCTCACCTGATTTCCGTTGTGAAATAACAATTTTCTTACAAAATCCTTACAGTTATTGTACCGCAACTTTCATTGAAAAACAAGTCCTGTTGTGGTATTGTTAAACTAAACCTATGCGAAAAAACATGGAAAATAGTACACAGAAAGAGATGACACATGCATGCGCGCGGAAATTTTATGCGTTGGAACAGAGCTTTTACTCGGGGATATTGTAAACACGAACGCTGTTTACATCGCGAAAGAGCTGGCCGCCATTGGCGTTAACGTATATCACCAGGCCGTGGTAGGGGATAACGCCGAAAGGCTCAAGGAACAGCTGAAACGATCGTTCTCCCAGTGCGACCTGGTCGTGCTGACCGGCGGTCTGGGGCCTACCTATGACGACCTGACTAAGGAGACGGTGGCGGAACTGTTCGGAAGAGAAATGGAGTTTAACCAAGAGGCCTATGATGGAATTCTCCGCCGTTTCCGCCATTCGGACAGGCAAATGACGGAAAACAACCGCAAGCAGGCCTACCTGCCGGTGGGAGCGATTCCTCTGCAAAACCAAAACGGCACCGCGCCGGGGCTGATTTTGGAAGATGAGAAGGAAAAGAAAACCGCCGTGCTTCTGCCTGGACCGCCTAGAGAGATGGAGCCGATGTTCTCCAATCAAGTGGTGCCCTATCTAAAGGAGAAGACCCATTCCACTCTGGTTTCCCACAGCATTCACATCTTTGGCCTGGGCGAATCTTATGTGGAGTCTCAGCTGCATGATTTTATGGAGGAAAGCCGGAATCCTACTCTGGCGCCCTATGCCAAGGAGGGCGAGGTGCTGCTTCGGGTGACCGCCTCTGCCCAAAGCCGGGAGGAAGCTGACCAAATGATGGAGCCGGTGATCGATAAGGTCAAGGATCTGTTCGGCGATAATGTTTACGGCGTGGATATCGGCAGTCTGCAGGCGGCCCTGGTGGCGGAGCTTCGGGAAAAGGGATTGAAGGTGGCAACGGCGGAAAGCTGTACCGGAGGTTTGGTCTCCAAGCGGATCACCGAGGTGGCGGGCGCTTCGCAGGTGTTTGACTGCGGGATCTGTTCCTACGCCAACCAGATTAAGGAACGGGTGCTGGGAGTGTCCCATGAAACCCTGGAAACCCTGGGAGCGGTTTCCAAGGAAACCGCGGCCCAAATGGCCGCCGGCGTACGGAAGCTTGCGGGGGCGGATATCGGCGTTTCCACCACCGGAATCGCCGGACCGACTGGTGGGACCGACGAGAAACCGGTAGGTCTGGTATATGTGGGCGTGGACAGCGAAAAATATTCCACTGTGCTGGAGTGCAGGCTGTCTCGAGGCTATCACAATGAGCGGGAACTGATCCGTTACCTGGCGTCCAGCCACGCCCTGCGTCTGGCGCTCACCGCGGCGCGAAAGGCTGAGAAAACCAAAGGGCAGGAAGAAAACAAAGCAAACGCCTGATAACGCATCCCTAGCCCCGGCCGGGAACCGGCTGCCTGACGGCTTCCGTTACGGCCTCCTGGGGCGCGGCTGCCTGATGGCCCTCGTTTCGGCCTTCTGGGGTGCGTCTGCCTGACGGCTCCCGTTTCAGCCCGTCGTAGGGTGGTTGCCTGCCAGATTCCATTTCGGCCCGTCGTAGGGTGGTTGCCTGCCAGATTCCGTTTCGGCCTCCTGTGTGAGACGGCTGCTTGACGATTTGGGGTTGTCAAGGCTGAAACAAGGATTTTTATAAAAATGACTGCTAATGCGGCGGACCGCGGGGAGTCTCCGCAGTTCTGAAAAATCAAGTAAAGGAGTGAATACGTTTGGCGCGATATGCCGGCGTTTTAATGCATATTACCTCCCTGCCTTCTCCTTACGGAATCGGTACCCTGGGAAAGGAAGCTTACCGGTTCGCGGATTTTTTGAAGGCGGCGGGGCAGAAATACTGGCAGATCCTACCGGTAGGACCTACCAGCTATGGGGATTCTCCTTATCAGTCCTTTTCCACCTACGCGGGGAATCCATACCTGATCGATTTAGACCTGCTTCAGCAGGATGGCCTGCTGGAAAAAGGAGAATATGAGACACTGGGCTGGGGAAAGGACCCGCTCCGGGTGGATTATGAGGCGCTTTACCGAAGCCGGTTCCAGGTGCTGCGTCTGGCCTATGAGCGGGGTGCCGCCCGGGACCGGGAGGAGTTTGAGCGGTTCCAGGGGGACAATGAAAGCTGGCTGGGGAATTACGCCCTGTTTATGGCGGTGAAAGACCATTTCGGCATGATTTCCTGGCTGGAATGGCCCGATGAGGGGATCAGGCTTCGGCGGAAGCGGAGTCTTACCCAGTATGAAAAACGGCTGAAGACCCAGGTGGAGTTCTGGAAGTACGTCCAGTTTCTGTTTTTCAAGCAGTGGAATCAACTGAAAGCCTATGTCAATTCTTTGGGCGTCTTGATTTTCGGCGATATGCCCATCTATGTGGCTATGGACAGCGCCGACACCTGGTCCAATCCGGAGATCTTCTGGCTGGATAGAGACCGCAGGCCAGTGTGCGTGGCGGGATGTCCGCCGGATTACTTCTCGGAGACAGGCCAGCTTTGGGGAAACCCCTTGTACGATTGGGAATTTTTAAGGAAAACCAAATACAACTGGTGGATGAACCGGATTGACCTGACCCGGCGCCTGTTCGACGTGACCCGGATCGACCACTTTCGGGCCTTTGACACCTATTATGCCATTCCCTACGGGGAAGCGACCGCCGTCAACGGCCAGTGGATGGAAGGACCGGGTATCGATTTTTTCAAAACCCTGCGGCGGTCCCTGGGGAATGTGCCGATTATCGCCGAGGATTTGGGCCTTTTGTTCCCTTCGGTGCAGAAGCTTTTGAAAAAGACCGGATATCCTGGGATGAAGGTGCTCCAATTTGCCTTTGACTCCAACGAGGAAAACGACTATCTTCCTCATAATTTTGACAATCATTGTGTGGTGTACACCGGCACCCACGACAACAACACGGTAAACGGCTGGCTGGAACAGGCCGGCGGCAAGGATCGTAAGTTTGCCGTGGATTACTGCCGCCTGACCAAACGGGAAGGATATCACTGGGGTATGATCCGCACCGGCCTGAGCAGCGTCAGCGATCTGGCCATCGCCCAGATGCAGGATGTGCTGGGGCTTGGCGCGGAGAGCCGCATGAATCTGCCCTCTACCCTGGGAGGGAACTGGCAGTGGCGGATGTCCCCTGACGCCTTGACGCCTGAACTCGCCAAAAAACTGCGCTACTACACAGAACTGTACGGACGCCTGCCAAAGAAACCGTCAGGCGAATAAGAAAGGGCCCTTTTGTCCTTTCTTCCGATTAGCCCAAGGCAAAGGTCTTATGCCGGCGGTTCCCTTTTGGAAGCGTCTAGTTTTCTTCCGATCGAACTAAGGCAAAGATCTTATGCCGGTGGTTTCTCTTTGGCAGCGCCTAGTTTTCGCCTGATCAGCCCAAGGCAAAGATCCGCCGGTTTTTCGTTTCTTATCCTGAGCGGGAGGGGAAAACCGCGGCAAATAAGCGGCCTGCGGGAAAGCCGCTCAAAGCGCCCAAGAGAAAACTCTCTTGGGCGCTTTTTTGTCCGCGTCCTTCCCGATAGCCTTCCGCTGGGAGGAAAGCCGCGCTTTTTGCGGGGATGAGAGCCGAGGCACAAATTGAGACAGCTTTCCCGGGCTTTTCCCGCTGGTTCCGGGGATGAAAAAAGAATGGCATAAATCAGTTTTTGATCAAATATAAAAATATAAAAAATCGGTGAAAAACCTATTGACAAAAGGGAAAATAAAATGTATTATTGTACTATATTATTAATACAGTGATACAAAGGAGATGTTATCATGTCATGGCAGCTGACAGCGGACAGACCGATATACCTGCAGCTGATTGAAGAGATCGAGCTGCGGATTGTGTCTGGGATGTACACCGCGGGTGAAAAGCTTCCCGGAGTGCGAGATCTGGCAGCGCAAGCGTCGGTCAACCCAAACACAATGCAGAAAGCCTTAACGGAGCTGGAGCGGCAGGGGCTGGTATATTCCCAGCGCACCGCCGGCAGGTTTATCACGGAGGATAGTGGGATGATTCAGAATTTAAAGAACCAGTTGGCCACGGAGCAAATTTTGGATTTTTTTAAGAAAATGAACCAGTTAGGATTTACCAAGGAAGAAACGATAAAGCTGATGAAGCAGCTTGAGAGCGAGGAGGATGCCAAATGAATCCCATTTTGATTTGCAATAATCTGGTGAAGCGGTATTCTTACCAGCAGGCCCTTGGCGGGGTAAATTTGACGCTGGAGAGGGGCCGGATCATCGGTTTGCTGGGGCCGAACGGATCGGGGAAGACCACTCTAATTAAACTGGCCAGCGGATTGCTGGTACCCACTGGCGGCGAGATTTTGGTGGGCGGCATGACACCGGGGATAGAGACGAAAAAAATAGTTTCCTATTTACCGGAGCGCACCTATTTAAACACCTGGATGCGGGTTTCGGATCTGCTGAACTTCTTCGAGGATTTTTACAAGGATTTTGACAAGGTCAAGGCATATGAGATGCTGCGGCGGCTGAATATCAACCCGGCGGACCGGCTGAAGAATATGTCCAAGGGCACCAAGGAAAAGGTGCAGCTGATTCTGGTGATGAGCCGGCAGGCCCAGCTATACCTGCTGGATGAGCCTATCGGCGGCGTAGATCCGGCGGCGAGAGACTATATTTTGGATACCATCATCAGCAACTATACGGAAAACGCCACTGTGGTGATCTCCACCCATCTGATCGCTGATGTTGAAAAGGTGCTGGATGAAGTGGTATTCATCAACGCGGGGCAGATCGCGCTCCAGTCCAGTGTGGATGATATTCGAGAGGGTCAGGGTAAATCTGTGGACGCCCTGTTCAGGGAGGTATTCAGATGCTAGGAAAATTGATAAAATATGAGTTTAAGGCTACCAGCCGGATGCTTTTGCCGATCAACGGGGCGATGCTTCTGTTCGCTTTGATCAACAGGTTGTTTATAGAGCTGAATTTCTTCGAAACGACCAATATGGTGATTTCCGCCCTGGGAGCGGTCATGGCCATCATGTATGTAATGGTGATCATCGCGGCTTTCGTCATTACGCTGATCGTTATTATCCAAAGATTTTATAAAAATCTGCTGACGGATGAAGGATACCTGATGTTTACCTTGCCGGTAAAGGCGCACAGCCATATTACCTCTAAAGGGATCGTGGGCTTTGTGTGGTATCTGGTAAGCTTTGTAGTTTGTGCCCTGTCCATCTTTATTTTGGTCGTGGACCAGAATGTGATGAAAGGTCTATCCCAATTTTTTACCGAGGATCTTCCCCGCTACGTTCAAGTTATGGGCGGTGACGGAATCGTTATTTTAATCGAGGTGCTGGTGCTGTTCCTGCTCGCCTTTGTGGCAGGCGTTCTGATGATTTACTGCTCTATCGCCTTGGGCTCCCTGTTCCATAACCATAAAATTCTGGGATCTTTCGGCATGTATCTGGCCATCAACTTTGTAATGCAGACCATCGGCACCATCGGAATCCTGGTGGTGTTCGCCGCTTCCTCTGACACCGCACTCTGGAGCGGAGTGGATTCTATCCATATGGTATCAACGGTGCTCCTGCCGGCGTGCATCGTCTATTATGTGGTCTTCTCTGTGGTTTTCTACTGGGTTACTAACTTTATCTTTAAGAAAAAGCTGAACCTGGAATAAACGCTTACAACTAAATTCCCATATCAAACGAAAGAGCGCCTCTCAGTACGAGAGGCGCTCTTTCTCATGCGGAGGCCGGCGTCGGCTTGGGGAGAAATCGGCGATACGGCTATAGTGTCGGGAAAAGAACCGTCTGTCCGGCACCTCGGCTCAGGCAGCCTGTCCGCCGTGTTTTTTTGCGATGAGAGTCTGGTTAAAAATGACCTCTAAAAAAGAAAAAAATTGAAGAATAAAGAAATTTTATACATTTTTAACGTGGTTTTAAGAAACACTGGATATCTTTATAGTGTTTAGAAAAAATTGAAAAATTTAGGCAATTTGCTTATATTTTACAAATAGAGTTGTACCTTTTGTAAGTTTTTACATAGGTTGTTGAATTTCATCCTGTGATTTGTTATAATTTCAATCAGGTATTATTATCAATTTTATAGGAGGTTATTGAAATGGATCTGTCCATCCTTGCTCCTGTCGGCGCGGTAGTGGCTCTGCTGTTCGCTTTTTTCCTTTCCCGCAGGGTTATGAAAGCTGATGAGGGCACCGACCTGATGAAGAAAATCGCCGGAGCGGTTCGGAAAGGCGCTAATGCTTATCTGAAACGTCAGTATACTGGTGTGGCTATTTTCTTCGCGGTCATGTTCGTTATCTTGCTGATTTTGGCGATTGCCGGATTCCTGACTCCCTTTGTGCCAGTCGCGTTCCTGACCGGCGGATTCTTCTCCGGTTTGTCCGGATTTATCGGCATGAAAATCGCTACCTATGCCAATGGCCGTACCGCCAACAGCGCCAGCAAAAGCCTGAACGCGGGCCTGAGAATCGCTTTCTCCGCCGGCGGCGTAATGGGTTTTGTGGTAGTAGGTTTGGGTCTGCTGGATATCTCTATCTGGTACTTCTTACTGAAGTTCTGGTACAGCACCGTTGATGTTATGCAGAATGAGGCCGCTCAGGTACAGGCCATCACTTCCGCGATGTTGACCTTCGGTATGGGCGCTTCCTCTATGGCGTTGTTCGCTCGTGTGGGCGGCGGTATCTTCACCAAGGCCGCCGACGTAGGCGCCGACCTGGTTGGTAAGGTCGAGGCCGGTATCCCCGAGGACGATCCCCGGAACCCCGCTGTTATCGCCGATAACGTAGGCGACAATGTAGGCGACGTTGCCGGCATGGGCGCCGACCTGTATGAGTCTTATGTTGGCTCCATTATTTCCACCGCCGCTCTGGCGGTGGCCGCTGGCTTAGGCTTTAAGGGCGTGGTAATCCCCATGGCCATGGCCGCCATCGGTATTTTGGCTTCTATCATTGGTACTTTCTTTGTACGCACCAAGGAAAACGCCTCCCAGAAAAATTTGCTGGCTTCTCTGCGCTTGGGCACCTGGATTGCCGCCGCGCTGATCGCCATTATCGCGTTCCCGCTGATCTATTTCGGCCTGGGTTCCGACAAGATCGGATATTATTTCGCCATTATCTCCGGTCTTTTGGCCGGTATCCTTATCGGTGTTGTCACCGAGTATTACACCTCCGATTCCTATAAGCCTACCAAGAAGCTGGCCGGCACTTCTACCACCGGCCCGGCCACCGTTATTATCGGCGGTTTGTCTCTGGGTATGCTTTCCACTGTGCTTCCCGTCGTCATCGTGAGCGCCTCTGTTCTGGCCAGTTATTTCCTGTCCGGCGGCGGCACAAATACGGAAACCTTTAACACCGGCCTGTATGGCGTCGGCTTGTCCGCCGTCGGCATGCTGGCTACCCTGGGCATCACCCTGGCCACCGACGCTTACGGCCCGGTTGCCGATAACGCCGGCGGTATCGCCGAGATGGCTCATATGGGTGAGGAAGTCCGGAAGCGTACCGACGCTCTGGATTCCCTGGGCAACACCACTGCCGCTACCGGCAAGGGTTTTGCCATCGGTTCCGCGGCTCTGACCGCTCTGGCTCTGATCGCTTCTTACATTTCCGAGATCCAGCTGCTGAAGCCGGACTTCGAATTCAACTTGACCATCACCAATCCTCCGGTACTTATTGGTCTGTTTGTCGGCGGTGTGCTGCCCTTCTTGTTTGCCGCCCTGACCATGGATGCGGTTGGCCGCTGCGCTCAAAAGATCGTGGTGGAGGTTCGCCGTCAGTTCCGGGAGATTAAGGGTCTGATGACCGGAGAAGCCGATCCTGATTACGCTTCCTGCGTGGATATCTGCACCCGTTCCGCCCAGAGAGAGATGATCGCTCCCGCCCTGGTAGCCGTGGCCGCTCCCATTATTGTGGGTCTGATCTTAGGCGTAAACGGCGTTGCCGGCATGCTGGCCGGCGCCACTGTCTCAGGTTTCGTTCTGGCCGTTATGATGGCCAATTCCGGCGGCGCCTGGGATAACGCCAAGAAGTACATCGAAAGCGGCGAGTACGGCGGAAAAGGTTCTGACAACCATAAGGCCGCTGTCGTCGGTGACACCGTGGGCGATCCTTTCAAGGATACCTCTGGCCCGTCTATCAACATTCTCATCAAGCTGCTGAGCATGGTTTCCATTGTGTTCGCCAGCGTGGTTCTGTCTTTCAGCCTGATCAAATAAAGAAACCGAAAGGCAATCTTTCGTTTCTCTCCGCGTTGTCATCCCGCGCGCCTCGGTTTTCCGTGTTCTCGGGCGGCCCGCGGAATAGGTTGACCGCTTCTTAATTTATTTCAGCAGAATATAGCAAAGGCCCGGGAAGAAATTCCCGGGCCTTTTGATTAAGTGTTGTGCCGTTTAAAATTCTCTCCATGCGGCGCAAAGCCGTAGTTCGCAAAGGAAAAGGCGGAACCTCGCCGCCATCATGCGCCGTACTGCGGCCGGGCGCTTCCTTTTGGGAGAGCTGGTCCGCCGGCGGATAAAGCGGATAAATTTGTTTGTCCGATTTCCTTAACGCCGTCCGTCAAAAGCGGGCGCGTTTTACTTTGGTTTCCTCTTTCTCCGGTACATGTCCCACAGCAGCTTGCCGAGAAACAGCAGGGAAAGCAGATAGCCTACCCCGGCGGGCCAGGGAATCCCGGCCCATTTGGGCTCCAGGTCAATAGTACACAATAGGCTGGAACCAACGGTCAATCCCGCCGTAATGATACACAGCGCCAGTTTGTTCACCATGCGGTCTATTTTTTGCAGCGGTTCCTCGGAACCCACGATTTCCAAATTCAGCTTGGTCTGGCCTTTGGCGGTCATCCGAAGCACATCGGAGAACTGAGCTGGCACGGTGATCCCCTTATTCAGAAATCCCTGAAGGGCTTTCCATAGGGAAACGCCGGTCTGCTTCAGGTCGAATTGATCTTTCATGCCGCTGGCCAGATGATTTACTATAATTTGAATGACACTGACCTGAGGACAACAGGCGGTGATGACGCCTTCGATGGTCATAACGCCCCGTCCCAGCATGCTCAGACCGGAGGGCAAAGAAATACCGTTAGTTTTCGCCAGATCCATCAGCTCTTCCAGAAGCTGCCCCATGTTCAGGCTGCCAAGATCCAAATCCCCATATCGGGTGACGAAATCATCTAAATCAGTATACAACCTGGTATGATTCACTTTGCCCTTGACCACGCCCAGGGTTAAAATCACGTTTTTTAGCTCGTAAACATCCCGGTTGGCCAGCGCTACGATGGCCTGGCGGAACAGGGCTTTATCCCGGGCGGTGAGCCGCCCCATCATGCCGAAATCCAGCCAGACGATTTTTCCATCCCGGATCCAGAGGTTGCCGGGATGAGGGTCGGCGTGAAAGAAGGCGTCGTCAAAAATCTGCTTGCAGTAGTTGTCCGCCAGCTTTTCGCCGATTTCCGTCATATCATAGCCCATTTCCTCCAGCGTTTGAATTTGATCGATGGGGATGCCCTCGATGTATTCCATCACCAGAATTTTTCCGGTGGATAGCTCCTTTTCCAGCTTGGGCGCGGCGATATAAGCGATTTCTCGGTTCAGGTCCGCGAATTCCAGCAAATTTCCCGCTTCCTTCAGGAAATTCATTTCCTCCTGAGCTACGGCCCACATCTCCGTTAGCACCATGTCGAGATCCACAGGCTGGCCGTCGGTGCCTCCTAGCAGCTTTAATAGGCCCGCGGCTTTCCGCAGCAGAAGAATGTCGTTGGCCATGATCTGCTGGATCCCCGGACGCTGGATCTTGAGGACCACCTGTCTGCCGTCAGGCAAAGCGGCCCTGTGCACCTGGGCGATAGACGCGGAACCAAGAGGTTCCTGCTCCACATAAGCAAAAACCTCTTGAATCGGCAGTTTATATTCTTCCTCGATGACCGCTTTGATCTCTGAAAACGGCAGGGGTTTCACATCCGCCCGCAGCTTGGAAAGCTCCTGACAGTATTCCCGGGGCAGAATATCCGGATGCATAGACATGATCTGTCCAAGCTTGATAAAGGTTGGCCCCATGTCCTCCAGGACCGCCCGCAGCTTTTCCGGCGTCAGGCCCCGGATCAGATCGTACTTGCGGAGAATCCCCAGCAGTTCCCGAAAACGGCTGCCCATAGCGGTAGTATTCGAACCCCCTGCCTCTTTGACAGAGACAGGGGGCGTTTTTTGGTTCTCATGATTCAGATTTGACGTTTGGGCCATTCTTTTTCTCCATTTCGGCCAGTTTACCCCGCAGAAGTTCCAATTCCTCTGGACTCATTTGTTCCAATTGTTCCAAAAGACTTTTTCCATCTGCGGAAGCGTCAGTTTCCACAGCGATTTCCACACGCTTTTTCACTGTAGCCTCCGCGTGACTCACTGTTTTCTTCACATCCCGCTTTAGCTCTTCGTTAATGATCCTGCCCTGTTCTACGGTAAGCTCGCCCTTTCGGACGAAAGCGTCCACGATCTCCTTGGATTTCTCCGCCGTAGTAGCCATCGCGCCAATACCGGCGAGAAAAAAGCGTCTCAGTTCCTCGCTGCAGCTCATAGGGTTTCCTCCCCTCAGTTCTGGTCCTCCGTATCTTCGTCATCAAAAGTGATGCCGCTGCACGCGGCGCAGTCGCCGTCCTCACAGCCGTCGCAGTCACTGAAATCATATTCATCCATTACCGGAGTGGAGCTGAATACAATTTTGCGGTGATTGGTGATCTTGATCAGAAAATAGGCCAAACCGGCTAAAACGCCGATCACCAGTAATGCGATTCCGAATTTGCCTTTTTTATTTCCATCCATTTTGAAAGAACCTCCTTTAAATAATACGTTCTATCTAGAATTATTATAACACGTAGCAAGGGAAAAAGTCACTAGTCTAGTGTGAATTTACTATTAACAATCAGGCCGCTCTAAAATGTATTGGTAAATCGCGTGGGCGACGCCGTCTTCATCGTTGCTCTTGGTCACGGCGCCCGCCGCCTCCAGCACCTCCGGAATCGAATTCGCCATCGCGACCCCTAATCCAGCGTATTTGATCATGGGAATGTCGTTGTAACTGTCTCCGCAGGCCATCAGGTTCTCCCGGCGCAGCCCCAGATGCTTCAGCAGGACTTCCAGAGTGGAGGCTTTATCAATGCCTTTCGCCACAAATTCCAAATAAAAATCCTCTGACCGGAAAACATCCACCCGGCTGCCAATCGCCGCCCGGGCCTGCTTCTCAAGGGCCAGAATCTGCTCCGGCGCGCCGCAGGCCATCAGCTTCACCACCGGAAAGGTGACGTAAGCCGCCAGATCGGGGACCTCTTTGTACTCCATATGGCATACCGACGCTTCCCGGTCAAACCATAGACGGTCCACATGCTCTAAAAGCACATACTGGTCCTGATAGCTGATAGCCTCCATGCCGGCGTCCTGAATCATGTGAATAATAACGGGCACCAGGTCCTGAGGAATGTCCTTCTCATAGATCGTTTCATTGGTTCGGCAGTTGACGATTTTTCCGCCGTTGTAGGAAAGCAGATACCCGCCTTTCTCCGCCAGCTTCAGATCCTGAGCGGGCCACAGGCCCCGGGTCGGACGGCCGGAGGCCAGCGCTACCACGCCGCCGGCGTCGATAAAGGACCAAACAGCCTGCTTGCAGGCTTCCGTAACCCTGCCTTGAGAGGTTACCAGGGTTCCATCCAGGTCTAGGGACAATAACCGATATTGCATAACCACACACCTTTTCTATCGCTCTGGGAAAACGCTTTGGGGAAAATTTCGTTTTCCGCTTGATAACACGTTTGTTACAATGGTTCCTGATTGCCGGCGCAGTGGCCGGCCTGGGGCTCGCTGGGCTCACCGGTATCAGCGCCGGCGATTTTTTGTTGTTCAGCGGCTTACCGGCGCAGCGGCCGGCCTGGGGCTCGCTGGGCTTACGGTATCAGCGCCGGCGGTTTTTCACTGTTCAGCGGCTTACCGGCGCGGTAGCCGGCCTGAAGCTCGCTGGGCTTACCACGCTTTCGCCCTGTGTTTGCTGGGTGTCCATATTATACCACATGGTCTGGCTTCTGGCTACGCCTAAACCAAGAAAGCCTTCGGTAAAAGAAAAAATTACCGCGATACCCTTCCTGGGCCTTGTCCGGAGACGGAGAGAAGCTTTTTTGAAAAACGCCGGGAAGAGGAAAGTAGGCAATGTTTTGGGGCTTTTGAAAATAAGGACGCAATCCTCCTGATTTTCCAGCGGGATAATTTTCCACCACTTTTCTTGCGAAAAGATTTTTCTCAATAGTCAATTTTGTTTGGTGTGGTAATGTTTTGATAAAAACGTACGCTTTTCAGGACACCATCTTTTTCTTGTGCGACAGGCTGGTGGACCTGGGACTGTTTCGCAAAGCGGTCACGCGCACAGGCGAAAGACCTAACAGGACCAAAGATAATAGTGGGGGTTCTCTTTAAAAATATTGCCGGAGAAACCTTGATCGAGGCCGCCTTTTGGTGCGGTGGCGCCGATGTTCTGAAAGTGGTTTCCGGCGGCTTAACGGCTATTGTTTTCGAAAATGGGCCGAGAGCTCCTCGATACACTCTGAACTGAAAAAATCCGGGGTTCCGAACCGGTCCAGGGGTAACTGAATTAGAAATTGCAGAATTTGATCCGGGTTTCGTTTGGTTTCCAAATACCGCGCCAGCTTTTCGATGTTTTTCACGATGCAGCGTTCCTCCTGAAAAGTATTTGACTTAGAAGCTATTTATAATTATAGTACATTTGTTCGTTTTTTCAAGAGGTTTTAGAAAATTTACGAAAAAACTGTTTGAGAAACCCACTAGCCGAAACGGATGGGGAAAGAAAAGGCGTCAGGAATTCTAAAAAATGTAAAAAGACTCCTGAAATGACGAAAAAATCCCCTGAAGCCGTCTGGCTACAAGGGACTTTCCGCTTGAATATTATTGCGACTTTTGATAGTTATCAGTTTAAAACGTCTTTGGTTATCCCATGGACGAGGTCGCTTGGAAGACCCTCGGCCGGTAATTGGGATAAATATGATAAATTTTCCCTGATATGGAAACCATAGAAATCGGTAGGGTGGGGGCCAAGCGGTGAAGGGCTTCACCGAAGGCGTCTGTTCCGCCGTTCTCGCTGCCAAACAGCTGGGTGACCACCTGTTTGGCGCCTGTTTTCCGCGCGAATTTCGCGGCGGCGCCTGGGAAATCGTCATCGAATAAAATGGTGAGCTCTGCGCCGGCCTCCTTGCTTTGCTGATAAAACAGCTCGATTTCATGGCCACGTGCACAATACCCATTGGCGCTGGGCTGTATGTTGATTACTTGCAAAGGAAGATTCATTTCTAAAGACAATCGTTTCCCATAGGCAATCAGTTCTTTGCTGAAATCCGGATGATTCACGCAAACGAGTATGGACTCTGTGGCTTTTTTGTTCACAAGAGAACCTCCTTTCTATCTTGATCGCTTTCCAGTATAGGGCGCAAAAGTGACGCTTCTAGAAACAAATTATAGATGTTTTGTGAATAATCTATAAATTCTAACGGGACAAACTGAATATGAATAGAGAAATATCACAAGAAACGTCACGGTATTGCTAGATTTATGCGGCTCGAAGGAAAAAAAGAAGTAAAAAACCAAAACTCTGCCGGAAGTCTGCCGGAAAGAAATCTCCAAAGGCCGCGCGTACCATTCCCACAGGAAAAATGAAATGATCTCCCTTTTTAAAATAGGGAAAGAAGCCCCGCCGCCGTTTTCCGACTCATAAATTGGTGATAATCTTTTCTCGAGAGTTCCCTCGGAAGCTTTTCCCGCCTTTCCGAAAAACGGCTGTGGGTTGGGATTTTAAGAGTAACCTCCGGCCTTTGGGGCAAAATAGGAAAATGGCGAAAAATAGGGCTGGGTTTAACAATTAGTTTACAATTCTCATATTGACATTTCGGCCAATCAATGGTAAATTAATAATTAGATTAGCACTCTAGCATTAAGAGTGCTAAAGCAAAAAACAGCGGGGGTGAGGATATGGAGCTGGGAACCAGAAAATTAAAGATCCTTCAGGCAGTGATCGAAGCCTATATTCAGACCGGTGAGCCAGTTGGATCGAAAGCCTTGTGTGAGCTGTTAGATGTCTCCGTATCGTCAGCCACCATACGGAATGAAATGGCGAGCCTTTCCGAGCTGGGACTGCTGGAGCAGCCCCACACATCGGCGGGCAGGGTACCCACCCAGTTCGGCTATCGGCTCTATATCAATGAGCTGATGAAGCCGAAGCCTTTGTCCGACGAGGAAAGGCGGTATATGGACGGCTATCTGTCAGAGTACGCCGATGATCCGGACCTGCTGTTGGAGAAGACCGCTGAGATGCTGGCGGAAATGACCAAATACGCCGCGATCTCCACCACGCCCACCAACCGGAACGCCACCATTCAGCGGATCCAGCTGGTGCAAACCGGTCCCCACACCGGCATGCTGGTGTTGACCACTTCCACGGGAGCGGTGAAGAGCAAGCTCTTTCGGGCCAATTACCTTTTGAATTCAGATATCCTGCGGATGTTCTCCAAGGTGCTCAATGAAAAAATGGGCGATGTTCATCTGCTGAACGTCACGCCGGATTTTATCAAATCCACCGCTTTTTCCATCGGTGAGCTTTCCATTATGATGGCGCCGGTGTTTGTGGCCCTGGGCCAGGCGTGCCGGGAGGTTATCAAAACCACCGTGCTGCTGGAGGGCCAAACCAATCTGCTGTATCTTCCCGAGTACGAGGTGGACAGCGTGAAGCGGCTGCTTCATTTTTTAGAGCAGCGCAGCGAGCTTGCGAAGCTGGTCGGATCCCAGAAGGAAAAGCTTGGGGTGTTTATCGGCGGGGAAAGCAACCAGCCGGAGATGATCGACACCAGTGTGGTGCTGGTTCGGTACTCTATGGGCCAGCAGGCCCGGGGCACCCTGGGGGTCATCGGTCCCACCCGGATGGATTATTCCAAGATTGTTTCCAACCTGCAGTATCTGGCCCAGTCTGTGGGCGGTATGCTGAGTGAGATTATGGACGTAGGCGTTTAGCCGCGTTTTCAGATACAGAATTCAACCGAAAGGAGCCATAGATCTTGAGTAAGAAGGAAAAAAGAGAAAAGGATCAGGAAAAGGATCTTCCCCAGCAGGAAGAGACAGCCTGCAAGGACGATACGGAAAAGAAGGAGCCGGCGGCCGAGGCTGAGGATCAGGCGGCCAAAGAGGAAGAAGCGAAGAACGATCCGCTGGAGGAGCTTCAGCAGGAGCTGAGCAAACAGAAGGATCTGCTGCTGCGGACCGCGGCGGAATACGAGAATTTCCGGAAGCGGACGGAAAAAGAAAAACGGGCGATTTACGCCGACGCCACGGCGGAGGCGGTGAAGGCGATTCTGCCTATCGCAGACAGCCTGGAATACGCGGTGAAGGCTCAGGACGGCGCCACAGCGGAGTATCAAAAGGGCCTGGAGATGATCCAGAGTCAGTTCAACGCGGCGCTGGAAAAGCTGGGGGTTTCCCCGGTAGGCGAGGCCGGCGAGGAGTTCAATCCGGAGTTTCACAACGCGGTAGCCCACGTGGAGGACGAATCCGTAGCGGAAAACACCATTGTGGAGGTGTTCCAGAAGGGCTACATGCTTAAGGAAAAAGTCATCCGCCACGCGATGGTGAAAGTGGCGAATTAGCGATCAGCAATCCCAGGGGTTTCCCTGATTTTATAAATCATTGCACATAACTAAAAAATTAAATGCGCGAAGCGCAGCGACAATAGGAGGAATTTTATTATGGCAAAAACAATTGGTATCGATTTAGGTACAACCAACTCTTGTGTAGCAGTTATTGAGGGCGGCGAGCCGGTGGTTATCCCCAACGCGGAAGGCGGCAGAACAACTCCTTCTGTGGTGGCGTTCTCCAAAACCGGCGAGCGTCTGGTGGGCCAGGTGGCAAAGCGCCAGGCAATCACCAACCCGGAGAAGACCGTTTCTTCTATCAAAAGAGAGATGGGCTCCAACTATAAAGTGAATATCGACGGCAAAGATTACACTCCCCAGGAGATTTCCGCGATGATCCTGACCAAGCTGAAGACCGACGCGGAAGCCTATCTGGGCGAAAAAGTTACGCAGGCGGTTATCACTGTTCCGGCTTACTTCACCGACGCCCAGCGTCAGGCCACCAAGGACGCCGGCAAGATCGCGGGCTTGGATGTCAAGAGAATCATCAATGAGCCTACCGCCGCGGCTCTGTCCTATGGGATTGATAAGGAAACCGACCAAAAGGTTATGGTATACGACCTGGGCGGCGGTACCTTCGATGTTTCCATCATCGAGATGGGCGACGGCGTTCAGGAAGTTCTGGCTACCGCCGGTAACAACCGCTTGGGCGGCGACGACTTCGACCAGAGAGTCATGGATTGGATCGTAGGCTCCTTTAAAGCGGAGACCGGCGTGGACCTGAAGGGCGACAAGATGGCCATGCAGAGAGTGAAAGAGGCCGCGGAAAAGGCCAAGATCGACCTTTCCGGTATTACCTCCACCAACATCAACCTGCCTTTCATCACCGCCGACGCTACCGGTCCTAAGCACCTGGATCTGAACCTTTCCAGAGCTAAGTTCAACGAGCTGACCGCCGACCTGGTGGAAAAGACCATGGGCCCGGTCCGTCAGGCCCTGTCCGACTCTGGCCTGAGCATCGATAAGATCGACAAGGTCCTGATGGTGGGCGGTTCCTCCAGAATCCCCGCTGTTCAGGAAGCTGTGAAGAAGTTTACCGGCAAAGAGCCCTTCAAGGGAATCAATCCTGATGAGTGTGTAGCCATCGGCGCCGCCATTCAGGCCGGCGTGTTGGGCGGCGAGGTAGAAGGCCTGCTGCTGCTGGATGTTACGCCGCTTTCCCTAGGCGTGGAAACCATGGGAGGCGTGATGACCAAGATCATCGAGAGAAACACCACCATCCCCACCAAGAAGAGCCAGATTTTCTCCACCGCCGTGGATGGCCAGACTCAGGTAGAGGTCAACGTGCTCCAAGGCGAGCGTGAGTTCGCCCGTGACAATAAGCAGCTCGGCCTGTTCAAACTGGACGGCATCGCGCCCGCGCCCAGAGGCATTCCTCAGATCGAGGTTACCTTCGATATCGACGCCAACGGCATCGTGAATGTGTACGCCAAGGATCTGGGTACCGGAAAAGAACAGAAGATCACTATTACCTCCAGCTCCAATATGAGCAAGGAAGATATCGACAAGGCCGTGAAGGAAGCCGAGCGGTATGCCGATGAGGATAAGAAGCGGAGAGAGGAAGTCGAGCAGAAGAATGAGGCCGAGAACCTGTGCTACGCCACAGAGAAGCTGATTTCCGACAACGCCGACAAGATTTCCGAGGATGATAAGTCCGCCCTGAACCAGAAGGTAGCCGCCTTGAAAGAGGCCATCGCCGCCAATGATATGGACCGGATCAAGAACGGTAAGGACGAACTGCAGAAGACTATGTACGAAGTGTCTGGCAAGATGTACCAGCAGGCCGCGCCTCAGGGAGATCCCAACGCAGCGCAGCCCGGCGGGGATCCGAACCAGGGTGGCGCCAACGGAAACGTCTATGACGCCGACTACAAAGAAGTGGACGACGACCATAAGGAATAATGGCCGCCTGCCCCGGGCGGCAAAGAAACTATTGCAAACAGGCCGTTCGGGAGATATGATAAAACAAAGGGTTGAATCGGCGCGGCCAGTTTTTGGCCGCGCCCTGTGCGTGTTCGCAGGCGGTTCACTGCGAACACGCACAGGGTGCGGGCAAGCCGGCGGATTTCCAGTTTCCATGTACGGCGGTCCGCGCGCAACCCATACCAAGGAACCGGTTTTTTTAATGGTCCGGCTCTGAACAGAGGTGAGAAGTTTGGCAGAAAAACGGGATTATTATGAGGTGATCGGTGTTCCTAAGACCGCCTCGGAAGATGAAATAAAGAAAGCTTACCGCAAGCTTGCGAAAAAATACCATCCGGATTTAAACCCTAACGACAAAGAGGCGGAGGCTAAGTTCAAAGAGGTCAACGAAGCCTACGAGGTTTTGTCGGATCCGGAAAAGAAAGCGAAATATGATCAGTTCGGCCACGCTGGGGTGGATCCCAATTTCGGCGGCGGCGCTGGAGGCTATGGCGGTTACGGAAGCCCCTTCGGCGAGGATATCGATTTGGGTGATATTTTCGGCAGCTTTTTCGGCGGCGGTTTCGGCGGCTCCAGACGGCGGGCCAATCCTAACGCCCCGCGGCGGGGCACCGATACCGAAGCGGTTTTGAACATTTCCTTTGAGGAGGCCGCCAAAGGCTGCAAAAAGTCCATTACTTATCAAAATATTATCAACTGCACCGAGTGCGGCGGTACCGGGGCGGAAAAGGGAACTTCTCCCAAAACCTGTCCCACCTGCAACGGCACCGGCCAGGTGCGGATCAATCAAAGGACTCCTTTTGGCGTGATGCAGACCAGCCGGTCCTGCGACCACTGCCACGGCACCGGTAAGATCATCGAAAAGCCCTGCCACGTTTGCAACGGCCAGGGCCGGGTGCGGAAGAGCAAAACCCTGGAGGTCACTGTGCCCGCGGGAATTAACGACGACCAGGTGCTGAACGTCAGCGGCCAGGGAAACGCCGGACAAAACGGAGGCCCTGCGGGTGATTTGCATGTTTACGTGTCGGTGCGTCCTCATGCGGTGTTCGAACGCCGCGGCGATGACGTTTGGTGCGAGATGCCGGTGACCTTCACCCAGGCGGCTCTGGGCGCCGAGGTAACGGTGCCTACCCTGGATGGCAAGGTGACCTACGCTTTGCGGGAGGGTACTCAGCCCGGGGATGTGTTTAAGCTGAAGGGCAAGGGCATTGCCCATTTAGGCGGCCGGGGTCGGGGCGACCAGTTTGTCCAAGTGACCATCGAGGTACCCAAAAATCTGAACCAGAAACAAAAAGATATCCTAAAGGAGTTTGACAGCAGCGCCACTGACCGAAACTACCAGAAGCGGAAAAGTTTCCGGGATAAACTGAAGGATATGTTTCAATAACAAATACGCTGTGACTAGGCCCCGCGGGGGAGAAAAGGGCGCAAGATAACCGGAAGATCATCTATACGCCTTCCGGTTATTTTTGATAGCGCCCCAGGATTTCCCGAGGGTTAAAGGAACCTACAGCGCTCAAAAAAATAATCAGCTGTAAAAAGTAATCAGCCGGCAGGCTCGTGATATAACCCAGAGAGCGTAAAAAATCACCGGACTGTTTTTAATAGCGCCAGGATTCCCCAGAACTCCCTTTGAAAATGTATATGGTGTCCTTGCGGCGGGTTATTTTTGATAGTGTGGGATTCCCCAAAGGCGAAGGGATCCGCAGCGCTTAAAAATCAGCTGTCAAAAATAATCAGCCGGCAGGCTCGTGATATAACCCAGAGAGCGTAAAAATCACCGGGCTGTTTTTGATAGCGCCGGGCTTTCCGAACTCCTTTTGGAAATGTATATGGTGTCCTTGCGGCGGGTTATTTTTGATAGCACCCGGCGTTTTCTAAAAAGCAAAGCGGCTTCCGTTCCCAAATGATTGGGGAAACGGGACGAAAGCCTTTCGGCGGGATAAATGAAATCACCTACGTTTTTATCGAGTTGGCCAAGGGGTGCCCGACACGGTGAGATTTCACACTTGAAAGCCTTTCCTTGAAAGCCTTTCGCAGGCTGTTTTCACTGACGCGTGAAACGAAAAACGAATGGATGCGGATAGTTGCCGGCTTCTGAAAGATCGAATGCCGGAGGGGATGTAAAATTCGGTTGAGGTTTGACGGGCTTTAGAGAGCCAACGTCATCTGCTAATAATCAATAACAAGAGGAGGCAAAGTAAGATGAAAATGGTCAAAGACAAAAAAGTGCTGGTCGGCGCGGATTTCGCCGGGGTTCCGCTGAAGGACGCGGTAGTCGCCCATCTGGAAAAGAACGGATGGGAAGTTACCGATATCGGCGTGAAATCACCGGATGAGGAAAATCCCGAGATGTTCCACCGCATCGGTCTGAAGGTCGGCGCGAAAATCGCGGAAGGCGAATTTGAAAAAGCCCTGATCTTCTGCGGCACTGGTATGGGGATTCATATCGCCGCCAGCAAATGTCCTCACGTTCACTGCGCGGTCTGCGAGAACGTGCCATCCGCCTTGAGATGCGTTACCGGAAACAACTGCAACGTGATGGCGATGGGCGCTTTTTATGTGGCACCCGCCACGGGTATCGCCATGGCAGAAGCCTTTTTGAATCATAGCCTTGGCGACGGCTATGAGTACTGGGAGAACTTCTATGAGTTCCACAAGCTGGCCTATGATGAGCTGGAGGCCTTTGATTACGAGGAATTCAAGAAAAATGGCTTCGAGGTGAAGCGCCTCGGCGACGTGCCCCTTCCGCCGGATCCGAAAATGTAAGCTTGCGCAGAAAGATTCCCAATGGCTGTAAGATTGGAAAAACCTGGAATCGACGGCAAATAAGCTGAAAACGGATAAAAATAAAGAGCATTTGCGGATAAAAAATTCGCAAATGCTCTTTTTATTTCCAATGGGATGAGAAACATTAAAAATATTTTTGGGAATATTCCCCCTCTTGGCAATGATTATTATGGGGGTTCTGATCTTTCGCGTTAAGAAACCGTAATCCCTATAAATTTTATAGATTTGGCTTTTGTTTGTTTTCGTTGGGTGGTACCGTGGAATCCCCTGAAAAAACGGTACCCTCCGCACACAGGCGCCGTCAATTTTAAGCTTTTCCCTGACAGATATCGAATTTTTCTCTATCTGCGCGTGAAGCCCCGGTCAAAGCAGGCCCTCCCGGTCAAAGCGGGGCGCCTCCCGGTCAAAGCAGGCCCTCCCGGTCAAAGCGGGCCCTCTCGACCAAAGCGGACCCTCTCAGCCAAAGCCGTTTTTCTGCCAGCCAAATTTATTTGCCTGGTTTTTATATTTGTTGTATAATAAACCTGTCTTGAGAAATTTTAGGCATCGCGCCTGAAAAACAGACAGATCAAATCGCGTTGGCTGGAGGGACTCTCTTGGAGGAAATCTATTTGGATAACAGCGCCACCACCCGGGTGTGCGAAAAAAGCGCGGAAAAGGTGCTGGAGCTAATGACTCAGTGCTATGGAAATCCATCTTCCCTGCATAAGAAGGGGTTGGAGGCGCAAAAAGAGGTTTCCCATGCCAGACAAGCGGTAGCGGCTTCCTTAGGCGCGCAGCCCAGGGAAATTATCTTTACTTCCGGCGGCACCGAGTCCAATAATCTGGCGGTGCTGGGCGGCGCGGCCGCTAACCGGCGCCGCGGAAAACGGATCGTGACCACGGCTATTGAGCATCCGTCGGTGCTGGAACCGATGAGACAGCTGGAAAAGGAAGGCTTTGAGGTGGTATTTTTGTCTCCGGATGCCTCTGGGCGTATTCCGGAGGAGGCGGTTTTGGAGGCGGTGACCCCCGACACCATTTTGGTGAGCGTCATGGCGGTAAACAATGAGCTTGGCTCGATTCAGCCGATCGAGTCCCTGAGAAAAGCGGTGAAGCGCTCCGGCGCCCCGGCGCTGATCCATGTGGACGGGGTGCAGGCCTATGGCAAGCTCCCCCTCAAGCCCGAGAAGCTTGGAATTGACCTGCTGACAATCAGCGGGCACAAGATTCATGGCCCCAAAGGCATCGGGGCCTTGTATATAAACAGGAACGCCAGGATCCTTCCCAGGACCTTTGGCGGCGGTCAGGAACGGGATCTGCGCCCGGGCACCGAGGCCGCTCCCCTGATCGCCGGGTTTGGCGCCGCGGTGGAGGAACTGCCCGACTGGCGTCAGGCCTATGACCGGATGAAAAAGCTGTGGACCTATGCTGTCCAGAAGCTGTCCGAATTTCCAGAGGTGGAGATTAACTCCTCGGAAGAGGGGCTTCCCTATTTGCTGAACTTTTCCGCTTTGGGCGTCCGCAGCGAAACCATGCTGCATTTTCTGGCCCAGCGGTACATTTACGTTTCCTCTGGATCCGCCTGCGCCAAGGGAAGGCAAAGCCATGTGCTGAAGGCCGCGGGCCTGGCGGACAGTAGGATTTCGTCGGCGATCCGGGTCAGCTTTTCCCGGGAAAACACGGAACGGGATGTAGACGCTCTGGCGGCGGGCGTGAGGGAAGGCCTTGGCTGCCTGGCCAGGGCAAGAAGGTAAACCGCCTCGTTTGGGCGTAGGGTTGGCCGGCTGGGCGGATTTTCGCCGGTGATCCGGAAAAGCTACTTTCCCGCAGGGAAACCGGTATTTTGGCGTTTCGCCGGCGGTGAGGGAACAAAGAACTGTTGAATATAAGGAGCCTGAGTATGAAGCAGGAGTTAATTTTAATCAAGGTTGGAGAAATCGCCCTGAAGGGGCTGAACCGGCGCACCTTTGAGGATGTGCTGATGAAAAACATCAAGCGGCACCTAGCGCCCTTGGGGAAGTTTGAGGTGAAGAGCGCTCAGTCCACTATTTATGTGCGGCCTCTGGAGGAGGACGTGGATCTGGACGACGCCTGCGAGAAGATCAGCAAGGTGTTCGGCATTGTAGCCTATTCCCGTGCCTGCATGGCGAAAAAGGATATGGACGACATCAACCGGACTGCGGCGGAGTATTTGAGAGAGGCGCTGGAGGAAGCGTCCACTTTCAAGGTGGAGGCCAAGCGTTCCGACAAGGCGTTTCCTCTGAAATCTCCCGACATCTGCGCGGAGACCGGCGGATATCTGCTGGAACATTTTCCCCACTTGTCGGTGAATGTTCATGAGCCGGATCTTACCGTGACGGTGGAGATCCGGGACTTTGGGGCCTATGTTCGGGGAGAGGCCAAACGGGGCGCCGGCGGGATTCCTGTAGGCACCGGCGGCAAGGCGGCGATTTTGATTTCCGGCGGCATCGACAGCCCGGTGGCGGCCTGGATGATGGCCAAACGGGGCGTGGAGCTGACGGCGATCCATTTTGCCAGTCCTCCCTACACCAGCGAGCGGGCAGAGGAAAAGGTCAAAGAGCTGCTGGCCAAGGTATCGGAATACAGCGGCCGAATGCGGCTGTTTACCGTGCCGTTTACGAAAATACAGGAGACCATCCAGGCCCAGTGCCCGGAGGAACTGTTCACCATCATCATGCGGCGTATGATGATGAAAATCGCTTCCCGCATCGGGCAGCGGGAGGGATGCGCCGCCCTGATCACCGGGGAAAGCCTGGGTCAGGTAGCGAGCCAGACCATCCACGCCATCGCCTGTACTGACGCGGCGGCCAGTCTGCCGGTGTTTCGGCCTCTGATCGGCATGGATAAGGAGGAGATTGTTCGCATCTCCCGGAAAATAGAGGCATTTGAAATTTCCATTCAGCCCTATGAGGACTGCTGCACCGTGTTCACGCCGAGGCATCCTCGCACCAGACCGGTGCTGAAATTCGTGGAGCTGGCGGAATCTAACGTGGAGTGGGAAGAAATGCTCCGAGAAGCGGTGGATCAGGCCGCGATGACGAAAATCGGATACACAAAAGAATCATAATCAAAGAACCTGACAAGCGAGGTGGAATGCGTTGAAGTACGCGACGGCAAAACCGCGAAAGAGCTGGAAGGAACGGCTTAGAATTATTCTGCTGGTACTCTGCTCCGTGGTATTTGTGGTTTCAGCGGGTATGTTGGTATATTACCTGCTCTGGGCCCCTTATCAACACAATCAGAAAAGCTATGAGCTCCAACAGATCTATCCGACCCGAGGGGTGGAGGAGACTTCTTCGGACGAGGTAAACAGCGAGGGGACTCTCTCGAAATTTGACGAGCTGCGGGCTTTGAACCCGGATATTAAAGGCTGGATCACTGTGCCCAATACGCCCATCGACTATCCCGTGCTGCAGTCGGCGGAGGGGGAAGACCCGGAGTTTTATCTTTACCGGGATTACCTGAAAAACGACGACCGTTACGGCAGTATTTTCCTGGATGCTTCCTGCGTCAACGGGGTCAACTCGAAGAATGTGATCCTGCACGGACACAATATGAACGACGGAAGCCAGTTTGCCGCGATTCTCAATTATGGGAACCTGGAATTTTACCAGCAGAATCCGGTGATCATTTTTGACGATATTTACCGCAGCGGCACCTGGAAGGTGTTCGCGGTAATCAAGGTGAATACCCTGGCCAGCCAGGGGACGCCGTTCCCCTATCTGCAGGGTGAATTCGCGTCTGAGGAAAGTTTTTTGGAATATGTGGAACAGGTCAGGGACCGCTCTCTCATTGACTGCCCGGTGGATGTGGAGGGCAGCGACCAGATTTTGACGCTTTCCACCTGCTCTTATGAACAAGAGGAATACCGCACGGTGGTATATGCCCGCCGGGTGCGGGAAGGGGAAGACATCGCCGTGGATACCGCTCAGGCGGCGGTGAACCCAGACCCCGTTATGCCGGGGGATAACTGACGGGAGAGGAACAGAAACAAGCTATGAAATGTGAGCTGATTTTTTATTTAGCGGGCCGTACGGGCCAGCTGGAGGATTTGCTGGGGGAGTGTTTGTCCGGCCTTGGCGTGGACATCGCCGAGGTGACGGCGGCCACCAGCCCGGAGGAGCTGGCTGCTGCTCTGGAAAAAGGAGTGTCTCGGTGGAACCT
The DNA here is from genome assembly GCA_959596515.1 of uncultured Oscillospiraceae bacterium. Taxonomy (GTDB): domain Bacteria; phylum Bacillota; class Clostridia; order Oscillospirales; family Acutalibacteraceae; genus Clostridium_A. The sequence continues at coordinate 7,169 of CAUFXR010000017.1, read as the reverse complement.
GCTGCTGGTAGTCGGCGGCTTGTCTAAGCCGGATGCGCAAAACGCCGCCCGGCAGGTATCCGGGCTTTTGTCGCTGCCTCTTTCCAGCGTGAACCCGCCGGTGTTTCGAAACGGCGTTCCCCTGACGACGGGCGGTGATCGTGCCGAGGGCTTCTTTCTGGAAAGCGGGCGGCAGTCCCTATTGCTGCTGCCAGATAACCCGGAAACCGTAGAGGAAATTTTCACCAGACAGGCGCTGGAGCTGATTCAAAAAAAGTATGATCTTTCCCCAGCAGTCGTTCAGCTTGAGAAGATAGAGAATCCGGAACAGCGGGCCAAGGAACTGGCGACGGAAATCAAAGAAAGCCAGGAGGCGGCGGGAGCTGTGGCCAAGGCTGCCTCAGAGACAGTCTTTGGCTCAGCGGGAAAAAGACCGGCGAAAAAGAAAACCGGGAGAAAGATCCTGCTGGCTGTCTTTATTTTGCTGGCTTTGGCGCTGGCCGTTTTGGGAGGCCTTCTGCTGACCCACAGACTTCCAGAGGCGGAAATTTGGCTGCGGGAAATATTCCCGGCCTTAAACTGGTGACAGCCTATCAATGACATTCCCTTTGAAAGCTGTTTTGATCCGGTCTGTTTGTAAATATTTGTAAAATCCGGACTTTGCGCCGCTGAAACGCGGAATAAAAATCCCCCGCCAAACCGACGGGGGATTTTTTATTGTTCCTGGCCGAATCCCGGATCTTTTAGCCGGCCCGAACAAGCGGCCCTCTGCGAGGCGCGGCCTATCTTTCTCTGCCGGGGCGAAAAGGCCGAGTGAGCCATTAGGCCCGAACAAGCGGACCTCTGCGAGGCGCGGCCCATCTTTTCCTGCCGGGACGAAAGGCCGAGTGAGCCATTAGGCCCGAACAAGCGGACCTCTGCGAGGCGCGGCCTATCTTTCTCTGCCGGGGCGAAAGGCCGAGTGAGCCATTAGGCCCGAACAAGCGGGCCTCTGCGTGGCACGGCCTATCTTTCCCTGTCGGGGCGAAAGGAGGAGATGCACTTTTGAGTTTCACCCCCTCATGATTGCGTCGGTGGGCCGAATCGAACCTGGCGGACGGAAAAAGCCCTTAGAAAAAGGCTCTCTATTTCGGGGGTGGCACAATAACAGTATCGTAATGTTTTCGAGAAACGGCATAGCTGCGGCTATGCCGTTTCTCTTTTTTGCAGGCCTTTGCGCAAAGGCGCGGAAAAGCCTGTTGATGGACGCAGAAAGTTATTAATTCTTGCGGTTTATAGCAAAAATGGTACCAAAGCACCCAAAAATGATAATTCTACGGTTCATAGATTGTGTTTTCAGTGGACATCCAATATAATATAGCCAGCAGGAGGCGAGAGAATATGGATGCAAACGCAACAGGCCGCTTTATAGCAGAGCTCCGAAAGCATAAGGGATATACGCAAAAAGAACTAGCTGAAAAGCTCATGGTGACAGATAAAGCTATCTCGCGATGGGAGACCGGCAAAGGACTTCCAGATACTTCTTTGTTAAAACCGCTTGGGGATATTTTAGGTGTTTCTGTTAGTGAACTGCTGTCTGGGAAAATGATCGAGAAGGAAGAGATGAAAGATCAGACGGATAAAATCATTCTGGAATCGTTAAATTATTCTAAGCGTATGTTTACAAGTATGATCAGCGTAATCCTTTTCATTATCGGCATTGCTTTGATGATTTCGCCCCTATTTTTAGCAAGCCGAAGTTATGTCTGGATATTAGGGGTCGCCATTGTAGCGACGGCAACCCTCTTCATCTATACAAGAAAGAAAGGGTGTTTAATGAAAGCGAAAAATAAAGCGTATTATTGGGCAGCGATTGCGTTCCAATGCGTAGCGTTGATTTTAGAGATATTACCGATTGGTACTGTCATGGTTTTTGCAGCAGGTCCAGATGAGCGCATCACAGAAATATACTCATATTTTAGTTTGCTTCCATGGGGCTACGCGAATGTTACACCTATGCTAACGGGAATTTTGACTATCGTAATAATCTTGCTGGGTGTAATTGCGGTGTTTAAGTTTGACAAAACATCTAAAGTTAGAAACGCGGCATTTATTTGCAGCGTGATTTCTTTCTTGTTTTCGATCATTCCGCTGTTCCTGTTTGGTTCGGTTGGTATGACGGCAGCAAGTTACGCGGTTTCCGGGGCCATCTTTTTGTCGGCCTGTCTGCAAGCGGTGTCAAATCGGAAAGAATGATCCCTAAAACCATCTATTTATAAGTGTGAGACTTAGGGAAGACCTTGACAGCGGGCAAGTGGTATCATGCTTTATCATGATCGCGGTAACCCCTAAAAGAAATAGTTGATAGATTTCTGAGAATTTATAGTCACAGCCATTGAGCGGACGCATAGGTGCAGAGCCGATACCCCGCAAGCCTTTGGGGGCGCGGATTATCGGCTCTGCTATTTTATTCGGAGGTACCAATAGGGTGATTGCCATTTCGATAATTTGCAATCAAAAAAACTTGCGCCCATAGGGGAGTTCGCGCCCAAAAAGATGGACTTGTAAATCATATTAAGCGCTCTTTTCACTCACATTCACAAGCGCCTATGCGGTTTTATGCCGCATAGGCGCTTGCTGTTTAATCGACCGCTTAGGGAGAAAGAGAGTGAGAAGTATGAGAAATAAGGAGCCATACCGAGAGTACTTTCAACGCTTTTTGCAAAATTGTCCTTAACCACGCGGCTTTTCAGGTTTGAAAATACAATGGGCAAGTGTTTCGCTTTCACTTTCGAAAATGGCGGCCTGCCGCGTAACCATTCGCTATGCGGCGTGGATATTCAGACAGGCAGAAGCCTGCATTTATGCGGCTTGCAGAAGTCGGAAACAGGGCAGGTGAATATGTCTCGGAAGCGCAAAGATACCATTCTATCGGTCCACGCGACACAAAAAAGCGGGCAAGAAATCTTTGACTTCTTACCCGCTTTTCGCTGCAATCCGCATGGCAACTACCCTGTTTCAGCGGATTGTTGATACGGTTTTATAAGCAGCTACCTTCTTACGGCTTTTTTCCGTTTGTGGATCAAAATGTCCGCCCGTTCTGTTGACGACCCGTACGGTAGTTCTAATAAGCCCTTGAAGCTTTCGCGGATCCGAGGAGGCGCCGGCGACTAAGGACAGGGCAAAGGCGGGGTTCAGGAGTTATTCATAACAATGCCTTCAATCACGTTGGCGGCGTGCTCACAGGCGTCGCAGCACCGTTCCATGTGGCGGAAAGTCTCTGTCCAGGCGAGAACCTCGATAGGATCTTTACAGGTGGTGAACAGGGAACGCAGCGCCTTGGTGTAAAGCTTGTCCCCTTCGTTTTCCAGACTGTTGATCTCGATGATGGCCTGGGGAATGATTTTCGATTTTTTATAGTTGTCAAAATCAGCCAGCGCGGTCTTCAATTGCTCGCAGCAGCCAATAATCACCTTGGCGAAATCAAATGCCTCTTCACGGATAGACTGGATATTGAACATATATATGCGCAAAATGATGTCCTCAATGTGATCGGTGATCTCGTCCAGCTCCTGGGCTAAATGGGCGATGTCGTCCCGCTCAATGGGAGTGATGAACTCCTGAGCCAGCTTTTCCATCATCTCGTGCTTGGCAATATCGGCGCTGTTTTCCAGCTTATGCATATCCTCCATCACCTTGGGAAGAGTCTCTGGCTGGAAGTTTTGCAAAACGTCGTACAGCATGAGCGCCTCCTGCCGGGAGAACTCGATCGCCTTGGAAAAGGAGGCAAAATAAAAATCTGTTTTTTGTTTACGGCGCATAAAAGATTTTCCTCTCGTTTTATATTTACGGTGATTGGAAAAGGACACCGTATAAAACCAGTATTATAGGCCAAGAGAGACAGGAAAATGGAAAATATGGGAAGAAGCTGATTTTTCCTGTTTTACGGTTTGTGGGTTCCGCCGGAAATTCAGAAAACATACAGGAACAGCCGGGCCATTAAATAACCGATCAACCCGCAGGCGGGAAAAGTCAAAACCCAGGTGAGCACCATATCCTTTACCACACCCCAGTTGACAAAAGAACGACCTTTAGATGCCCCGACTCCCATAATGGCGGTGGTTTTCGTGTGGGTGGTGCTGACCGGCAGACCGCTAACAGAAGAAATCAGAAGACAGCCCGCGCCTGCTAAGTCCGCGGCGAAGCCCTGATATTTTTCCAGACTGACCATATCCATTCCCACCGATTTGATGATGCGGTAACCGCCGATGGAGGTGCCCAGAGCCATGACCGCGGAGCAGAGGATCATCAGCCAGATCGGGATGACAAAGCTGGTGACGTCGCTTTCCCCCTTGGCGAGAAAAAGACCCAGCATGAAAACACCAATAAATTTTTGCCCATCCTGGGCGCCGTGCATAAAGGCCATCGCGCCGGCGCTGGCGATTTGAGCGCCCTGAAAAAAGCCGGAGGTTTTTTTCCGGTTGATCCTTTTGCAGATCAGGCCAATCAGTTTCACCGCGAGCCAGCCCATGGCGAAGCCCAGGAAAGTGGAAAGCACCAAACCGTAGATCACCTTGATCCACTCCATGCCGTTGATGCCGGAAAGGCTGTTATGAATGGCGATGGCGCCGCCGGAGATGCCGGCGATCAGGGCATGGCTCTCACTGGTCGGAATGCCGAACCACCAGGCTAAAGTAGCCCAGACCACAATAGCGAACATGGCGGCACATAGGGCGACCAGAGCCTCATGGGCGTCGCCGCCGAAATCTACCATATTGTAGATGGTCTCCGCCACAGATTTATTGATGGCCGTCATCACCAAAACCCCAAGGAAATTGAATATCGCCGCCATAATAATCGCGGGACGGACCCCCATGCTTCTGGTGGATACACAGGTGGCGATGGCGTTTGGAGCGTCGGTCCAGCCGTTGACTAGGATGACCCCCAGAGTTAGAAGCACTGTGATCAATAGAGCCGGATTCTGGGTTAGCTCAGCAATAAAATCGGGCAGCGCAATGGTCATAAACATCCCTCTTTTACTCCGCCGGGCCTATCCGGGAATATCAGCCGGGCCGGAAAATTTTAATATCGATTTAATGATATCATAACAAAAACAGATTTTCAATCGATAATCCGCAAAAAGCAAAAAACGCCCCCGATTTTCTAATCGGGGGCGCGAAGGTTTAAAATTTTAGATGGTGATAATTCCCAAACCGCTGAGAACAGAGCTGACTAAAATTGCTACGATAAAGATGGGGGCAACATACTTGATAACCACCACAAACAGTTTTTCCCTGCCAAATTTGGAGGAGGATTTGACCTCGTCCACAACCAGCTGGGTCTTAACCACATAGCCAATAAAGATGCAGGTGAGCAGCGCCACGATCGGCATAATCACCGAGTTGCTGATGAAGTCGAAGAAGGTAAGGAAATCCATACCCAGGATCTGAATATTGCTCCATACGCCGTTACCCAGAGAGGAGGGCAACGCCAGAAGCATCATGCCAACAAATACAATGATACAGGCGGATGTCCGCTTAACGTGGAACTTATCAATGACAATAGATACCACGGTTTCCATCAGCGAGATGGCGGAAGTAAGAGCGGCAAAGAGCACCAGTAGGAAGAATACCGCTCCGACGATCTGGCCAAACTGACCGCCGCCCATGCTGTCAAATACCTTAGGAAGGGTCTGGAACATGAGCCCGGGGCCCGACTTCATGGCGGACTGGTCACCGCCGGAGAACACGAACACGGCGGGAACGATCATCAGACCAGCCAAAAGGGCAACGCCGGTATCAAAAATCTCAATTTGGGAAACCGATTTTTCAATGCTGGTTTCCTTTCTCATATAGGAACCGTAGGTGATCATAATCCCCATAGCCAGAGACATAGAGTAGAACATCTGGCCCATGGCGCCCAAGACTGTATTGATGGAAAAACGGGAGAAGTCAGGAATCAGGTAAAACTTCACGCCATCCAGCGCGCCGGGCAGGGTGCAGGAATACACGCATACGGCGATACACAGAACGATCAGAATGGGCATCATAAACTTGTTGGCGGTTTCGATTCCCCGCTTTACGCCGAAGAGAACAATGATAAAGGTAACAACGCCAAAAATCGCCAGCCAGATTATCGGCTCAAAGGTTTGTCCGATAAAGCTGCCAAAATAGTCGTCATTGGAAGCCTCCATATGATGGCCTGATAAGAAAGTAACGAAATATTTAACTACCCAGCCGCCGATCACGCTGTAATAAGGAAGAATGATAATCGGAACCAGAGCGGTCAAAATTCCCAGGAAAGCAAATTTTTTATTTAACTTTTTATACGCTCCGATGGCGCTAAGTCTGGTCTTACGACCCAGGGCGATTTCCGCAACCATCAGGCTGAAGCCGAAGGTCACTACCAGCACAATGTATACCAGCAGGAAAATACCTCCGCCGTACTTAGCGGCGAGATATGGAAAGCGCCAGATGTTGCCCAGTCCCACAGCGGAGCCGGCGGCAGCCAGAACAAATCCCAGTCTGCCTGAGAAGCTGCTTCTTTCTTTCATAGACTTACACCTCAAACAAAAATTTTAGCCGACACATTTCCGCAGCGTCGACTGAAAAAGTACATTTATCTTATCACATCTTAACAGATTAGTCAAAATTTTTTTGCGTTTTCTTTTTTTGGCAAAACACTTTTGGAGAAACCGGCAGCAATACCGAAAAGCTCCGGACAAGAACACGGCGTCCTCGTTTTTGGATATGTAATATTCTGCCCGGGAAATTGGAAGGCCATACTCGCCAGGAACCAGCCAGCCCCGTGGCTTTTGGGATCCGCCTCCCGCCGGGACGGCGCGTCCGCCCTGTTGGCACAAACGATGTTTTCGCCGGGGCGGAAATTTACTGTCCGGGCCGGCCGCGAGCGCATGAATAAAAAAAACGATACTTTCGAACGATACTTCCGCCGGGGCAGGAGGTTTGCCCCTCCCGAAGGATGCGCTTTTTAGGATTGCAGGCTGTGACTCGTTCATTGGCGGGGGCTTCCGGTCCCCGCAGGCGTAGGATACGCCTGCTTTTTTCGGCGCGTCCGCCCTGTTGGCACAAACGATATTTTCGCCGGGGCGGAAATTTACTGTCCGGGCCGGCCGCAAGCATATGAATAAAAAAACAAACGATACTTTCGAACGATACTTCCGCCGGGGCAGGAGGTTTGCCCCTCCCGAA
>CAUFXR010000016.1 GCA_959596515.1 uncultured Oscillospiraceae bacterium | reverse complement strand
GCGATATTGGCTGATTTCGGGTCCTAATTTTTCATATTTACTTTACAGTGCCAAACAGTCTCTGAAACGATTTCATAGAAAATATTGTCGGAACCAATCTATTTTCTGTTGTCGCTTTGGATAGTTTGCTAAGGATAAATTTCTTTTCCTTTGTTTTCACTATACCATATTAAATAAAAAAAGTCACGAAGATGATTCGTTTTCGTGACTTTTTCACTGTTTATTCATTTGGTGCCTATTTTTTAGCCGGAATTTAAAGAACAGAACTTTAAAAGCCTTGCTTGCTTTTTAAAAGAAAATTACTTCTGGAGGCAGACCTTTTTAATTCTCGTAACCATTTGGATTATTTTTCTGCCAGCGCCAACTATCCTCGCACATATCCTTTAAGGTATACTGCGCTTCCCAGTCTAATTCTTTTTTCGCCTTGGAACAGTCCGCATAGCACTCTGCGATATCGCCGGGCCGTCGGGCGGTAATTTCATAGGGGAGTTTCTTGCCGCAGGCCTTCTCAAAGTTATGGATAATATCCAAAACGCTGTAACCGATTCCTGTGCCAAGATTGTAAATCTCTACGCCGGGATTTTCTTTCAGCTTCTCGATAGCTTTCACATGGCCTTTGGCCAGATCCACCACATGGATATAATCCCGAACGCCGGTGCCGTCGGGAGTGTCATAGTCACTGCCGAACACGTTTATCTTGGGTAGTTTCCCAATCGCGACCTGAGTAATGTAGGGAAGCAGGTTGTTGGGGATTCCTTTGGGATTTTCCCCGATTCTGCCGCTGCGATGGGCGCCAATAGGGTTGAAGTAACGAAGCAGGATCACGTTGAAAGAGGGATCTGCTGTGTGGACGTCGGTGAGTACCTCCTCCAACATCAATTTGGTCCTGCCATAGGGATTGGTAACATGGAGAGGAAAATCCTCGCGAATAGGTACGGACTTAGGGCTCCCGTAGACCGTAGCGGAGGAACTAAACACAAAATTCTTTACCTGATATTTTCTCATTTTTTCCAGCAGAATGAAAGTGCCTGTGAGATTATTATGATAGTATTCCAAGGGCTTCTGTACCGATTCCCCAACCGCTTTTAGACCGGCAAAATGGATTACCGCATCAATGTTTTCCTTTTGAAAAATAGTTTCCAGGGCTTCTGGGTCCAGTAGGTCATTGTGGTAAAACGTCAAATTTTTCCCGGTGATTTCCTGTACCCGATCCAGGGCTTTTGAACTGGAATTGCATAGATTGTCCACTACAACCACCTGGTACCCCGCTTCCAGCAGTTCTACACATGTGTGGCTGCCAATATATCCGGCGCCGCCGGTAACTAAAATAGACATTGATGAGTCCTCCCGAACAAATTTATTTTGTTTTAGTATACCACCCGCTGATCTTACCGACAAGAAAGAAACGAAAAAATGAGTGAAATATCCATAGAAAGGGTAAAATCCGTGAATGAAAAAGGGGCAGATAACAGTTTTAATCAGAATTTAATGGGCAAAACCATCAATGTTCCATTGAGAAAATGTAAAAATATTGGTATAATAATTACAATAGAGATAATAGGAACCGTGCTCGCAACGCCGAAAGCAGAGATATAGGGGGCATGGTTTTCTATGGATGTTGGCTTTTAAAAAATGAGCAATTGGGAGTGTCAGGAATGAATAAGAAACGGCGGGGAAAAGCGGTAGCGGTGATCGATATCGGTTCGAGCCTGATTCAAATGCGGGTTTCCCAGCTTTGTGACGGCGCCATTACCGATATTGATGTGCTCAGATATCCAACTCAAATAGGCCACGAGGTGTTTTCCACAGGAAAAATTAGCTTTGACAGCCTGAAGGAAATGATCTCGGTGCTGAGGGGATACGCCCAGATCATGCTGGAATACGGCGTTACGCAGTATAAGATAGTAGCCACGTCGGTTTTGCGCGAGGCACAAAATCGGGCCTATGTGGTGGACCAGATTAAAATTCAGAACGATATGGCCATCGAGGTTTTAGAGGACGACCAGGAGAAAACCCTGATTTACTCGGAAATTCTGAACGGAGTCATGCAGGATTCCAGTGAAAAAATTGACACAGCTCTAATTTCTTATATTGGTACCGGTTCTATTGGACTTGCCATTTATGACCAGAAAAGCGTGGTTTTTTCCCAAAATATCGCGATGGGATCCTTAAAACTCCACGATTTGTTAAGCGGCATCCAAGATAGGACGGAGGAGTTTTACCAGGTGCTTCATGAGTACTTGGCTAGCACTTTGGGGAGAATCCAGGTGCCGACGTATCTGGAAAAACTGAATAATATGGTTCTGACCGGCAGCGAGATCGAGCTGATTGCAAAACTTTGCGGAGCGCCTTTGGAAAAAGGCCGGTACGTTATTAACGCGAAAAAGCTGGAAGAGGCTTACCATCAAATCCGGGTAATGACGAAGGAACAGATTAGCGAGCAGTATCAGCTCAGCGAAAACCAGGCGGAAATTCTTTATTTTTCCCTGGCGATCTGTCGACACCTGCTGGAATGTACCCTGGCGAAAAAGATCATCTGTCCCAAGGTAGAGCTGTGGGATGCTGTGATTCGTCAGCTTTTGTTTTCCAAATGTAAAGGAGCCTATGATGATCAGGTGCGGGAAAACGCCATTTCCTGCGCCTTCCAGATGGTGGAGCATTACGGCGCCAGCCGTGCCCATGATCTTGTCACCAGGGATTACGCTTTAAAAATATTTGATAAGATGAAAAAGCATCATGGAATGGGCCCCAAAAAGCGACTGCTGCTGGAGCTGGCGGCCATTCTTCATGAGATAGGGTATTATGTCAATTCGAAGAACCATTTGCTCTCTACTTACGATTTGATTAAGAACTCGGATATTTACGGTATGACGCAGGAGGAGGTCAATCTGATCGGAATTATCGCCAGCTATTGCGAGTTTTCCGTGCCGGACTACGACGACCAGGAATATCAGAAGCTAACGGAAAAGAACCGTTTGTTTGTGGATAAGCTGGTGGCGATTCTGCGCCTTGCCAACGCTTTAGACCGATCTCAGAAACAAAAGCTGCAAAGCCTGAACGTCCGTCTTAAGGATGAGATTTTAACCCTAACTGGTGTCAGCGATGAGGACATGCATTTAGAGCAGTGGGCTTTTGAGGAATGCGCTCCTTTCTTTGAGGAAGTATTTGGCATTAAGCCGCAGTTTACCATGAAAACGCTTATGTTTTAGGGGGGGAAACCGATGAATAAATTAGAACAGGAGATCAAATATCCCTATCACAACCGGGAACTTAGCTGGTTGGATTTTAATTTTCGAGTGCTGGAGGAGGCCTTTGAAAAGGAAAATCCCATCATGGAGCGTCTGAATTTTCTCTCCATCACGGCCTCGAATCTGGATGAGTTTTTTATGGTGCGGGTAGCGGGCGTTATGGAGCAGATTTATTCCAAGTATGTTAAGCCCGACGATTCCGGCTTGACGCCCCAGGAATTGATGGTACAACTTTCCGAAAAGATTCACGCGTTCGCGGAAAAGCAATACAACTGTCTGCACCGTTCCATTCTCCCGGCGCTGAAAAAGCACCAGATTTTGTTTTTAAAGCCGGAGGAGCTGGAGACAAGGCAGCGCCGTCATGTAGATGAGTACTTTGATAAAGTTTTGTTTCCCGTGCTGACGCCTTTGGCCGTGGATACCAGCCGTCCGTTTCCACTGCTAGCCAATAAAAGCTTGAATATTGCCGTCCGGCTGCGGAATAAGGATGAGAATATGTTCGCGGTGGTACAGGTGCCGTCTATCTTAAAGCGCTTTCTGGAGGTGCCCTGCGCCGACGGCCGAGCCTTTATTTTGCTCGAGGATATCATTACGGAAAAGCTACCTCAGCTGTTTGAGCTTTATGAAATCAAAGCGTCTTGTCCCTTTCGTGTGACTCGGAACTCTGATCTGGATATCGATGAGGAGTCCGCTGATCTGATGCAAGCCATTGAGAAATCCATCAAAAAACGGAAGCGGGGCCGACCGGTGCGGCTTGAGATTTTACAGAAATGCGATCCTGAGACCAAAGACTTCCTGGTAAAAATGCTGGATGTGCCCAAAAAGGGAATCTATGAGCTTCCGGGGCCCATTGACCTAACTTATCTTTCCAAGTTTGCCGGTATTGACGGTTACGACCAGCTGCACTTCAAACGGATTCAGCCGGTGAATCCTCCGGCGGATTTCTGGGGTTATGACGACATCTTCGAGGCCATTCGGGAAAAGGATCGCATGGTCCACCATCCCTATGAAAGCTTTAACGCTGTGGTGGATTTTGTCACTACAGCGGCTTCCGATCCGGATGTGCTGGCAATTAAGCAGACTCTTTACCGGGTCAGCGGCAATTCTCCCATCATCGCCGCCCTGATTAAAGCTGCGGAAAACGGGAAGCAAGTCACCGTGTTGGTAGAACTGAAAGCACGGTTCGACGAGGAAAACAATATCAACTGGGCGAAAAAGCTGGAACACGCGGGCTGTCATGTGATTTACGGACTGACAGGGTTAAAGACCCACTGTAAAATCTTGCTGGTGGTCCGTAAGGAGGAAGGTGGTATCCGCCGGTATCTTCATATGGGAACCGGAAACTACAACGATTCCACCGCCCGTTTTTATACGGATATCGGCATGTTCACCTGTAAAGATCTGTTCGGCGTGGATGCTTCCTCTCTGTTCAACGTGCTTACCGGCTATTCGATTCCGCCCCAATATCATAAAATGATTGTAGCGCCTGGCGGAATGCGGAACTTTTTTGAACGAATGATCCGTAACGAGACAGAAAACGCCAGAAAGGGTCTTTCCAGCGGAATCACTGTAAAGGTCAATTCCTTGGTAGATCCCAATATTATCCGGCTTCTGTATGAAGCTTCTCAGGCTGGAGTGGAAATTAAGCTGATTGTCCGGGGAATCTGCTGCCTGATTCCCGGTTTGCCGGGAGTCAGTGAAAACATCACGGTGTACAGCATTGTTGGTCAGCTTTTAGAGCACAGTAGAATTTTTAAATTCGAAAACGCGGGGAATCCTAAAATCTATATGGGCTCCGCCGACTGGATGCCCAGAAATCTGGATCGTCGGGTAGAACTGGTATTTCCTGTTGACGATCAGGACTTGAAAGAGCGAGCTTTTGGTATTTTAGACCTGATGCTAAGCGATACGGTCAATGCCAGAACTCAACAGCCCGATACTACTTACGCCCATATTGACAAGCGGGGTAAGGCGGTAATCAACAGTCAAACAGAGTTTGCCCGCTTGGCGAAAGAAGCGTTAGAGGCAAAGCAGGTTATCGACGAAAAGAAGCCCTATGTACCGAAAAAGGCGCCTACTTTTGATCAGCGGGAACTGGAAGACTAACAGATCAGAGGAAAACGCGGCGAATTAGCGGAAAACAGGATAATAAGGCTGGAATTTTTCTTGCTTTCCCTTTGGGTCTGTATATTGCGGAAAACCCAGCTATTGAGGACTGATTCGGTGACAAAAAATGTTTCATAGACTTCAAAACCTATTAAAGGAGAGCTTCCGAATAACAGCGCTAGCCGAGGCGGTGATCCTTGCCTTTAATGTTTTCCCGCAACATAATCGGGCCTGATTTTGAGGGTTTGATTTCCGAGAGCTATTTTGAATGGATTTTTACTTTGCGGCGCGAGGTCCTTTATTTCTGATTTCTTTGGTGCCTTGTGGCGCAGCGGAAAGGATATGGTTATAAAATGAAGAGAATCGGATTATTGACAAGCGGAGGCGACTGTCAGGGTTTAAACGCTGCCCTGCACGGAGTAGCCAAAGCACTTTATGAGCATTATGACAAAGATGTGGAACTTTACGGCCTTCGGGATGGCTATCGTGGTCTGATTGAGGGGGACTACCAACTTATGAACCGGGAAGATTTTTCCGGAATTTTGTGCCTGGGAGGTACGATTTTGGGAACTTCCCGTCAGCCGTTCAAGCTGATGCGGGTGGTGGATGAAAACAGTGTGGATAAAGTAAAAGCCATGAAAGCCACTTATAAAAAGCTGAAGCTGGACTGTTTGGTGATTTTAGGCGGCAATGGTACCCATAAAACGGCAAACCTGCTTCGAGAGGAAGGGTTAAACGTGGTTACCATGCCTAAAACCATCGATAACGATTTGTGGGGAACAGATAAAACCTTTGGCTTTCAAAGCGCTGTAAATATCGCCACCAACGTGCTGGATTGTATTCATACTACCGCCACTTCTCACGGAAGGGTATTTATCGTAGAACTGATGGGCCACAAGGCTGGATGGCTCACTTTGGAAGCGGGTATCGCCGGGGGCGCCGATGTTATTTTAATTCCGGAGATTCCCTACGAAAATAAGTATATTATCCGCGCTATCGAAAAACGAAATGCTGCCGGTAAACGGTTCTCGATTTTAGCGGTAGCGGAAGGAGCGATCTCCAAAGAGGATTCTCTTTTGACGAAAAAGGAACTGAAAGCCAAACTGGCAAATCGGAAGTATCCCAGTATTTCCTATCAGCTTTCAGAAGAATTACAGACCGCCTTGGGCCAGGAAGTCCGGGTTACCGTACCTGGCCACTTTCAGAGAGGGGGAAGCCCCTGCCCCTTTGACCGTACCTTGGCTACTCGGTTGGGAGCCGCGGCGGCTCAGTTGATTATTAACAAGAATTACGGTAATATGGTGGCTCTGCGGGGTACTGATATCGTTCCGGTTCCTCTAGAGGAGGTCGCCGGAAAGCTTAAAGTCGTGCCGAAGGATTCAGACGTTGTACAAGCAGCTAGACAGATCGGTGTCTCTTTCGGCGATTGCTGATGGAACATTCAAAAAATCGCCATCCGAAAGGTAATTTCGGATGGCGATTTTTTTGCGCCGCTGTTTCAGACAGCGCCTTAGCGGAGTCAGCGGCGGTGATGACAGATGATACCCATGTCAGATAGCTTTGTGTAGGATGGTGTTTTTTCGGTCGATCTCCGTGAAAATCGGGGCGAGTTGGTGAAAACTGATTGGGCCTGGAAAAGCTAAGGCATAACCGCAAGCAAGCCAAGAATTGTCAAGGAAAATCAAGAGTTAATCTGGAAAGTTAGAAATTAGCAGAGAAAACTAAGAGTTAATCGGGCAAGATAAAAATCAGCAAAAGAGAACCGAGAATTAATGGGGCAAGTTAGAAATCAGCAAAGAGAACCAAGAATCAACCAGGTAAGCTAGGAATTGACAAAAGCCACTGGAAATCAACAGGGTAGACCGGAAATTGGTCAGGGAAACCGGAAAAATCAGTCTGTTCTTTCTGAGATTTGATATAGCAACTGAGAAGGCAAGGCCAAAATAAAGATAAAAGAGGTTATCCTATTGGGCCTATCGCGTTCGAGATACTACGCGCTCTCGGAGATACTACCATTTTCACATTTTCACCGCACCGTCGGATACACCTTTGACAAAATATTTTTGTAAAGATAAAAAGACGATGATGATGGGAATAATGGAAACCAAAACCGCGGGAAAAATTAATTCCCAAGGGTTTCCGTACTGTCCGGAAAGCATTTTTGCGTAATAAATTTCCAGAGTCAGGGTTTTAAAGTCAGAATTACCAATAACCAAAAATGGCAGCAGATAGTCATTCCAAATCCACATAGCGTTTAAAATGATCACCGTGACAGTGGTGGATTTTAAAAGGGGAAATACTATCAAAAAAAACAGCTGGAAAATATTGCAACCATCAATAACCGCCGCTTCCTCTACAGAGCGAGGTACGCTTTTGATGAAGCCGTGGTACAGAAAAACCGAAAGACTTAAACCGAAGCCTCCATACATAATGATTAAACCCAACAAGTTTTTTAACTGGAGATTTTCCATCAAACTGATTAAGGGGTACATCACGGCTTGAAAGGGGACCAGCATAGCGGCGGTAAACATCAAAAGTAAGATGTTGGAAAAGCGACGGTGGTTTCTGACCATCATCCAGGCGGAAAGGGAGGAGACCACCACCAATAGCGCCACGGAAATCAAGGTGACAAAGGCAGTGATTGCCAGAGCCCTCCAAAAGTTGATTTGTTCCGCTGCGCTGACTAGATGGCCAAAATTCCAGGAAGAAGGCAGTGCTAGAGGCGCACTGACGATTTCAGGCTGGGTCTTGAAGGAGTTGATCAGCAGGAACACCAGAGGGGAGAGAGTATATAAGGCTATGATGGTTAATACGACGTATAGAATCGCCTTGGAAGCCCGTTTGGCTTTCATTTACATTTCCACCTCCCGCTTTTTCGTAACCGACACCTGGATTAAAGTCACTGCAGCAATCAAAACAAAGAAAATAACAGCTTGTGCCTGGGCCTGTCCATAGTTGGGCGGGGTGGTGTCCTTAATGGTTCTGAGAATCTGAGTGGCCAGCATCCGGGTGCCGAAAGCACCATCTGTGAGGGCGATGTTTTGATCCAACAGCTTAAAGCAATTGGCCAGTGTCAGAAAAAATACCACAGTAAAGGCGGGCATGAGCATGGGGAGCGTGATGACCCGAAAGCGCTGGAATACAGAAGCACCGTCGATTTCCGCGGCCTCATAAAGATCATAGGGGATATTATTCAGGCCTGTGATGTAG
Organism: uncultured Oscillospiraceae bacterium; assembly: GCA_959596515.1. Taxonomy (GTDB): domain Bacteria; phylum Bacillota; class Clostridia; order Oscillospirales; family Acutalibacteraceae; genus Clostridium_A. Next base: position 25,944 of record CAUFXR010000016.1, on the reverse strand, counting down.
ATAATCATCATGTATCCGGCCATTTGCCAAGTTACCAGAATCGCCAGAGCAAACAGAGCCTTGGTGTTGTCCTGGGTCATGTTCTGTAAAAAGGGAATCGGCAGAAATGATTCCGGCCCGAACAAAATTTGCGAAAATACGATCTGAAAGATAAACTGCCAAATAAAGCCCAAAGCCAGTCCGCCCAGCATGTTGGGCAGAAAAAAGATGGTTCGGAAAATGCCTGAAAGTCTGGAAATCTTGGTTACCATCAGCGCCAGAGCCAAAGCCACCACATTGATGGAAATTACCGCGATTACAGTGAATTTGATGGTGTACCAGAAGGCATCCAGAAATTTTTGATTCTGGAACGCGGCCTGATAATTCTGAAGGCCCACAAAAGATTCCCACAGTCCTCCGCCGGAAAAATAGGTTCCGCGCCAGGAGGTAAATGAATATAGGGCGCCCAGTAAAAAAGGAACCAGAATTACCACGACAAATAGAAGAATAGAAGGGAGGGTTAACGGGAAGAACCATTTTTTATAATAGCGGTCCATAGCAATCTCCTTGGTTTCAAAAAATCATAAGCGTCGGGAAAAGCGCCCGGATAACGAAGCCTGTTTCCGAGCGCTTTCCACGGAAATATCTTAAGCGGCGTTTTTCATTTCTTTCCATTGCTCCACCGCATATTGGGCGATGCTGTTATAGTCTTCCTGAGTCCATTCCGCCTTGGTAAGGTAATTTTCCATCAAATAAAGCCCTACCACGTCACTGGACCAGCTTGCGGGAGCGCCGTGATATGCGGCGGGTAGAATATCACCCAGATTTTTATATTCCAAAATGGACTGGCTTAAGGGATTGTCCAGCTTATCGTTTTCGCCGGCATCGTAGGGAATAAAGTTAAATTCCTCGGTGATATATTTTTTACCAGTTTCCGAGGTGTTCAGCCATACCAGGAATTTTTGGGCGGCAAGCTGCTGCTCCTCAGTCGCCTGGGCGTTGATCGCATAAAAGTTAGGAACGTAAACAGAAATTGACGAGTTGAATTTTTCCACCGTCATATCGTCTACCGTGATATCGGATTGCTCTACAGGCATCTTGACCGGAAGGAAAGTCAGACGCTTGGCAAGGTCTGGATTAACCTTTTCAATATTTCCGTAGGCCCAGTTGCCCTGCTGAAGGAATACCGCTTTGCTGTCCGCAAAGTTTTGAATGGATTGATCATAACCATTGGTGGTAGAGTTGATAAAGGAGGGTTCCCGGGCACCTACAGCGTTTGAGGTGATCAGATCCAGAGCTTGTGCATATTTCCGAAGCGGATTGATCAGGGTATCCAGCTTGGCGTCGTCAGCATTGGAGGCTTCAGCAGCGGAGGTAAATACCGTGCCGAGTGCTACGTTGATCGTATGGTCGCCGTAAGTCCATTTCTCAGAACCCGCGACAGAAAAAACACCCTCCAACTTAGCGGCCAGATTCAATCTGGTGGGATTCATAGAATAGGTGTTTCCGGAGAGAGTTACCTCAGATGGCTTTTCCTCTTTGATATAGCTGGTCAGAGCCGCGACCAGCGAGGCGAATTCCTCATAGGTGGAGGTTCTCGCATCCTTTAAAAAGGCCTCTGTGTTTTCCTCACCGAAAATATCGGTGATCAGCTGTTTGTCTACCAGATATCCGTAGCCCTCCAGGTTATAAGGAACGCCGTAATTGATTTGGCCGTCTGTAGACAGGTAAAGATTTTCTGGAATGGCCTCAGCGAGCTTTTTAAAGTCAGGATCAGTGGCCTGGCTTAAATCCAGAACGCGTCCGCTTTCCTGCCATTCAGGAAGTTCTTTAATACCCTGGATGGAGAAAATCGTAGGCGGGTTTTTGGAAGCCATTTCCGCTCTTAGGGTTTCCATGTGATCCTGGCCGGAGCCAATAGAAAACTGCTTGATTTTCACGCCGGTTTCCTCGGTATAGGCCTCGCACATAGCCTTGAATTGCTCCGCATTTTCTCCTTTGGAATTGTAGATATAAATGTCATAATCCGCGCTGGAAGATGGCTTAGAGCCCGTGGAAGACATGTCCGCGTTTTCAGCACTGTTATTGCAGCCTGCCATACAGGAGGCTGCCATGGCGGTGGCTAAAAATAAGGATAGGATTTTTCGTATGCGTTTCATAGTGAAACCTCCTAAAATAGAATCAAAGATTGATATTCCTGCATATAGGCTCACCGGAATGAGGAAAAATTATTCATGCTTACATGGGATAGCTAACGTGTTTTTTACAGTTTCCAGATTTTTAAAAACGAAAAGTCAGTTTGAACGTTTAAAAATTAGATTTGGGAAAGAACAAGGAAATTCCATAAAAAGTCAGACGCTTTATTGGAAAAACACAGCCTATCACGTGAAGAACAGGAGGCCTGGTTACGGTTTCATATTTTCTAAAATGAAGATAGACTTAGCAACTTGGCATCAGAAGCGGATCGGCTATGAGGCGAAACGTTGTTGGATAAATTGTAAAAGCTGTTTTACAGCACTTTATTCCGCGCCGTTTTTATCTCTTTGGTAGAGGATCAGATGTTCGGATTTTTCATGGGAAGGCGGCGAAAAAAAGAATATAGCTATTTTTCATTTTTTTTGCTATAATTTTTTAGGATTAAAAAACCAAGAATCGGTGGAATAGGCGGAAGAGAATATGAGAATGCGACATAAAAAATGGTCTATGCCGGAGCTGATGAGTTCCGGCTATTACATAGAGGAACCAGAGGCGCTGCGGAGCAAGTGGAACGAAGCCTTTGCAAAGGGTCAGCCTTTTCACTTGGAACTCGGATGCGGCAAGGGTGTGTTCACTGCTGCGGCGGCCGCGGCGCATCCGGAGATCAATTATCTCGCTATCGACATCAGTCCGGATGTTCTTGGCGTAGCGAAACGAAATATTGACCGGGCGATGGAGCAGGCGGGCAGAAAACCGGATAATATTTTGCTGACCATTTACGATATTGAAAAAATCGACAAAATTCTGGCTCCAGAGGATCAGGTAGACCGGATCTATATTAATTTTTGTAATCCCTGGCCGAAGGCAAAGCACCATAAGCGCAGATTAACCCATCCCAGACAGCTCAAACTTTATCAGGATTTTTTGAAGCCAGGCGCAAGCATCTATTTCAAAACAGATGATGATGGTCTGTATCTTTCCAGCAGAAGTTATTTTTTGACAGAAGGATTTGAGCTGGAATTTGATGTGAAGGATTTGCACCATGCTGGCCTTCTTGAGGATGTGTGTAATTTCACGACAGAGCATGAGCTGATGTTTTCCCAACAGGGGATTCCGATTAAATTTCTCAAAGCGGTTTTTAAGGGATAAAAAGCGGTTATAAATCTTCTGGAAAGTAGCCCGTAAATTTGATTACGTTTTTTTAACTGTTATTTTGTTGTTTGACATGCTATAATATTTTTATCTGTAAAATGAAAAGTAAAATGAAAAGCGAAGAATTTTTGCTCTGTTTCCATTGTTGATCGGAACGATCAAGACGCTTTTCAAACGGTTTGTTTTGATTGCCGTTCCTTGAAGGAAGCGTACCCCTCGGAAAGCAGTCGAATCTTACGACCTATAGACATTTTTTGTCAGTCAACGGTTAAGATAGAATTGAGCCGGTGCCCCGGCAGTCCAAAGGAGGAAGTCATGAGAACAAAACTGATTTGTGCGTTGCTGGCGCTTTGCGTGTTTTGTTCAGGCTGTTCGGTAATGGATCTGGATACCCAAAACTTGATGTCACCGCCCAAAGCCACAGGAGACAAAGCGGATATCCAAAGGGTAATCGAAGAGAGTGCGGGCAGTTATACGTTTAAGTATCCCCAAAAAGGAGATTACCGTTCCGCTGTTATTATGCACGATATCAATGGAGATGGTAATGAGGAAGCCATTGCTTTTTACAAAGCCAGTACGCCAGATGGCGTTTCGGATATTACGGTAATTTTCATCGATCAGGTATCCGGAGAATGGCAGAGAATCGCCGCGTTTCAAAATTCCGCCGCCGAGGTGGAACGTGTCTGTTTTTCTGATTTAAACGGTGACGGTTGGGACTCTGTGCTCATCGGCTGGAGCAATTATTCCAATGCGAACCAGGCGACTGTTTTCCGCTATGAGAACGGAGAAGTCAAACCTTTTGATCTGGAATACAGTTATACAGACCTGGCACTGGCGGATTTTGACCGGGATGGAATTGATGAGCTCTTTATGAGCTCTGTGAATGCTGCGGATAAATCCGCGGCGGCTAGGCTGCTCAAATACAGCGAGACCTCTGATGCCTTGGTGAATATCAGCGAGGTGGAGATGAACCGTGAGGTGACTCAATACGCCTCATTTCAGACAGGTGACCTGGAAAATGGTTACCGCGGTGTATTTATTGATGGTGTGCAATCCGGAAATCAGATGACTACCGAGCTGGTGTATTGGGATCCGGAACAGCAAAAGCTGCAAACTCCCTTTTACAGTTCAGATTCCGCTAATAAATTTTCCTTTACACGGCCTACCGGCGTGACCTGTATGGATGTGAATAACGACGGCCTGCTTGAAATCCCAGTAGCGATCCCGTTTGAGGGAGGAACCACCGCCACTACAAATACAGTAACGCCAGCGGCAGGAGAACGAGCCGAAGTTTCGGGAACTCCTGCTTATATTACCCAGTGGAAACAGTTTTCCCCGCAGAAAGAAGAGCTGGATACCATTCAAAGCACGTATGTCAATATAGAGGATGGCTATTACTTCTTAATCCCGGAAAGCTGGATCGGAACCGTGACGGGAACGTTAGACGCCAGCAATCACCAATTTACTTTTTCAGAATGGGTGGTCAACGACAAAGGCGTGGGAGCCGCGGGAGCGGTAATTTTAAAGATAGGTGTGTTTACAAAGGCGAACTGGGATGCCCGGGTTACGGCGACCCGGGAGTTTGAAGTTTTGAAGGAAACAGAGGACGTAGTATATGCGGTCAGTATTCCTGATTCTGGCGGTGATAAGGCGATTTCCTATGCGGCCGTGGAAAAGCGGTTCGATTTAATTGAGTCAGATAATCTAGTCAATTAAAAGGGGGATTCCGATGAAAAGAATTTTAGTTGTGGAGGATGAAGACGCTATCCGCGAGTTTGTGGTAATCAACCTCCAGCGGGCGGGTTATGATGTAGTAGAGGCCAACAACGGAGAGGCCGCACTGCAAAAATATGAAGAAAATCACGGAGAGTTCGATGTGGCGATTTTAGATATTATGATGCCCGGCATAGACGGACTTACCGTTTGTAAGGAGCTGCGGAAAAAAAGCGGTAACTTGGGAATCATCATGCTTACGGCGAAAACCCAGGAAATGGACAAGGTTACCGGATTGATGCTGGGAGCCGACGATTATGTCACGAAGCCGTTCAGCCCTTCGGAACTGGTGGCTCGTGTGGATTCTCTGTACCGCAGGGTGGCGATCGCGGAGATGCGTGAGGAAAATAACTTCCAGGAAGAATTGGTCTCCGGGGATTTTGTGCTGAATCTGCGCAACCGCGCCTTGAAGAAAAAAGGACGGATGATCGAGCTGACTCAGGTGGAATTTCAGATTATGGAATACTTTTTCAGCAATCCCGGTGTAGCGCTAGATCGGACCAATATTTTAACCCATGTTTGGGGAGAAGCCTACTACGGCGAGGAAAAAATTGTAGATGTCAATATCCGCCGTCTGCGAATGAAAATCGAAGACGAGCCTTCCAATCCGAAGCATATTGTTACGGTATGGGGCTTGGGGTATAAATGGGAAGCTTAAACCGACCGTTTTTTCATGAATGGGGGTTCCTGTCTCTTTCTTAGCGCTATTTGATTACAAAATTGATTTACGGGAATCCGCTAGAAATCCAAATTTGGAAAGGACTTTTCCATATGCATATCAGAGGCATAACAAAACGTTGGCTGATTAATAGCTTAGGCTTAATTGTGATCATTTTAGTGATCTTAATTTTAAGCTTTGCTTTTGTTGTGCAGAATTATTATTATAACGGCATCCAGTCTACTATTCAAGGACATGTGTCTGGAATCTCCAGCTATTTTTCCGGCAGTTTGGACGATTGTTCCAAGTTTAATACTACGGCGGTAAACTATGTGCAATCTTTTTCCGATAAGGAACAAATGGAATTGATGGCTTTTGACCACCGTGACAGAAACTTGATTACCTCCACCGGCTTTGAGCTGGATCAAAACCAAGCGATGCCTGATTATGAGCTGGCTAAAAGTTCTGAAGAAAAGGCGGCTATTTGGACGGGAACGCTGAATTCTGGCGAAAAGGTGATGGCGGTCACCCAGGCGATGTACAGTTCCTCTGGCAATTATATGGGCGCAGTCCGGTATGTGGTTTCTTTGGAATCTGCGGATCGAAAAATATTTATGTCAATCAGCCTGCTGCTCTTGGTTGGCTGTATGGTTATTTTTTTTGTGGTGCTTTCTAATACTTACTTTATCCGCTCGATCGTAAAGCCTTTGGGAAAAATCAGCGCAGTAGCCCGCAGAATCGCCCAGGGTGACTTTAAGGTGCGAATCAGAAAGTCACACGACGACGAAATCGGAGATCTCTGTGATACCATTAACGATATGGCGCAGGAGCTGGGCGCTTCGGAAAAAATGAAAAATGATTTTATTTCCTCGGTTTCCCACGAACTGCGTACCCCCTTGACAGCGATCAAGGGCTGGGCGGAAACGATGAAAATGACCGGTCCCGCCGATGCGGTGACGATGGAGAAAGGCATGAGCATTATTGTCCGGGAAACTGAACGTCTCTCCGGTATCGTGGAGGAGCTTTTGGATTTCTCCAGAATGCAGAATAAGGCTATGGTGCTGATGATGGATAAAATCGATCTGCTGGCGGAGCTGGATGAAGCGGTTTATATGTATCGTGAGCGAGCAATCTCAGAAAACAAACATTTGGATTTTGAAGAGCCGGAAAGTATTTCCCCGGTACTGGCGGACAAAAACAGAATGAGGCAGGTGTTTGTCAATGTGATCGACAACGCCTTGAAATATACGCCGGAAGAAGGCATGGTCAGTATCCGAGTCCAGGAGGATGAGGAATTTATCCACATTTACATCGTTGATAACGGATGCGGGATTCCGGCGGAGCACTTGCCCCGAGTGAAGGACAAATTTTATAAGGCGAATCAAACCCAGAGAGGTTCCGGCATTGGGCTGGCGGTAGCCGATGAAATCATGACCCTTCATTCCGGCTCTTTGCAGATCGAAAGCGAAGAGGGAGTAGGAACAACAGTGATCATTTCCATTCCAAAAATTCAGCCTGATAAGGGCGACCAAAAACAGGAGTAATCTATGGCGAGAGAAAAAACCAAATGTATGACCTCTATCGGAGGTCAAGCCCTCATCGAGGGAATTATGATGAGAGGCCCGCAAAAAACGGCAGTAGCCGTCAGACTACCGGATAAAACCATCGAGACGGAGTATTTAAAGATCAAGACCCTACGTGAAAAATATCCGGTTTTCCGGGCGCCTTTACTGCGGGGAATCGCCGGGTTTATCGATTCCCTTTCCATCGGATATAAAGCGCTGATGCTGTCGGCGGAAAAGTCAGAAGAGGAATCAGGCGAGGAGGAAATGAGCAAGTTTGACGCCTGGATCGACAGAAAGTTTGGAGACAAAGCCATGAAGGCGGTTACCGCCACGGGGACCGTACTGGGCGTGGCCCTGGCGGTGCTGCTGTTTTTTGTTCTTCCTACCTGGATTTACAACCTGATCGGCGGCGCTGTGCCGTCCATGCAGGAGAATCAAGTGCTGCGATCCCTGATAGAGGGCGTCATGCGCTTAGCGATTTTTATCGGCTATGTGGTCCTTTGCTCTCAGGTTGAGGGTGTAGGTCGGGTGTTCGAGTATCACGGCGCGGAACATAAAACTATTTTTTGCTATGAGAATGAAGAACCTCTGACCGTGGAAAATGTGAAAAAGCATAGCAGATTTCACCCTCGCTGCGGAACCAGCTTTATGATTTTTATGCTGGTATTGGGAATTTTAATTGGTGTGTTTATTCCCTTTACCAATCCGTTCCTGCGTTCTTTTACCAAAATTTTATTAATCCCATTAGTGGTGGCTCTGGGGTATGAGGTGATCCGCTTTTGCGGACGCCATGACAATCTGTTCACCCGTATTATTTCCGCTCCCGGTATGTGGGTACAGCGGATCACCACAAAAGAACCCAAGGACGATATGATTGAGGTAGCGATCCAGGCGCTGGAAGCGGTAATCCCGGAAAACGGGGAGGATAAGGTCCCAGCGCAAAAAAGCTAAGGATGCGGAGAACGGCATGACGTTGCGAGAAGTGTATCAATTAGGTAAGAAACAGGCACAGTCTGGCGAAATCGGCGCTTATTGCACCGATTTCGACGTGCTGTGCCTGTTTGAGCACTGTTTTGATTTGAGCCGGCAGGATTTAATCCTTCATGGAGAGAACCCCGCCTGTCAGTCTCAGACAGAGAAGTTTTTGGACTTGCTGAAAAGAAAGGCCTGCGGGGAACCGCTGCAGTATCTATTGGGGTCCTGGGACTTTATGGGCATGGAGCTCGCTGTGGGCCCAGGCGTTTTAATACCCAGGGAGGATACGATTCCTTTGGTGGAGGAAGCGGCGAGAAGGCTGAAAAAGGTTGCGGCTCCCATTGTTTTGGATTTGTGCGCCGGCACTGGAGCGGTAGGATTGGGACTTGCCCATGAACTTCCTGATGCCAAGGTGATCTGTGTGGAGTTGTCCTCTTTGGCGTTTCCGTACTTAGAAAAGAATCTTTCGCGCTATGGGGAAGGAAGAGTACAGGCGGTAAAGGGCGACATACTAAAAGGCCCAGAGGAGCTCTCAATTTCTCTGGTAGATGGGATTGTCTCCAACCCTCCCTATATTTGCACCGGTGAACTGCCGGATCTGCAGATAGAAGTGCGCCAGGAACCTAAAATGGCTTTAGATGGTGGCCCAGATGGACTAATCTTTTATCGAGCGATTACACAGAAATGGCTTAGCCTGCTAAAACCAGGCGGCACAGCGGCACTGGAAATCGGCAATGATCAGGAAAAGAATGTGACAGAACTGCTGGAAAAAGCCGGTGTTTCTCAGATTACCTATTCCCAGGATCTTACCGGGACGATTCGAGCGGTTGCTGGAAATAAAAACATTTGTTTGTAAATTCTTTGCTTTTTTATTGCGTTCTTAGAGGGAATCAGGTATAATAAATATAATTGTAAGCTGTAGCGTTGCGGTTTCAAAAAAGTGACCCGCAAGCAGGGCTTTTACCTTGACGGAGCTGGAAAAATATAAGAATAGCGGGGGAAACAATAATATGGCAGTAGATAAAAGTAAGGCGCTAGAAACAGCCCTGGGACAGATAGAAAAGCAATTCGGCAAGGGCGCGGTTATGCGCTTGGGACAAAATGAGGCTATGCATGTGGATGCCATTCCCACAGGTTCCTTGTCCCTGGATTTAGCCCTGGGAATTGGCGGCCTGCCCAGAGGCAGGATCGTTGAGATTTACGGTCCAGAGTCCTCGGGTAAAACCACTTTGGCTCTTCACTGTATCGCGGAAGGACAAAAAGGCGGCGGCTATGCGGCTTTTATCGACGTGGAACACGCATTGGATCCGGTCTATGCCAGAGCCTTAGGGGTCGATGTGGATTCTCTGCTGGTTTCCCAGCCGGATACTGGTGAGCAGGCGTTAGAGATCACCGAAGCGCTGGTGCGCTCCGGTGCTATTGACGTGATCGTAGTGGACTCTGTGGCTGCCTTGGTCCCACGCGCGGAAATTGAGGGGGAAATGGGAGATTCCCATGTTGGCCTTCAGGCCCGCCTGATGAGTCAGGCCTTGAGAAAGTTGGCTGGCGCCATCTCTAAGTCTAATTGTGTGGCCATCTTTATCAATCAGTTGCGAGAAAAAGTTGGGGTTATGTACGGAAACCCTGAGGTCACTCCCGGTGGGCGGGCGCTGAAGTTCTATTCTTCTGTGCGGATCGATATCAGGAGAATCGAAACCCTGAAAGCGGGCGGCGAGATGATCGGCTCCCGGACCAGGGCAAAGGTAGTAAAAAATAAAATTGCGCCTCCTTTCCGAGAGGCGGAGTTCGACGTTATGTATGGAAGGGGAATTTCCCGGGAGGGCGAGCTGCTGGATCTTGCGGTGAAGTTGGACGTGGTACAGAAAAGCGGCGCATGGTTCTCTTTTGACGGAGAGCGCTTAGGTCAGGGTCGCGACAATGTGAAAGAGTATTTTCGCAGTCATCCGGAGTTTGCCGCTAAAGTTGAGAAACAGGTTTATGACAACGCCGGAAAACTGTACGCTAAGACAGCGCCGACTCCCGTTTCTGCAGTAGCTTCAGAGCCGGACAAAAGTGTGGCGAAGCCGGTTGAAGTAGAAACGAAGGCCCCTTCCGCCCCGAAGAGGAGCAAGACCAGTATTGATATTATGGTGGATGATTGATGATGCTCATCACAGCAATCGAGCCGCGACGGAAAAGTCTGCGGGCCTTGTATTTGGACGGGGAGTTTGCCGTTAATGTTGATGCCCAGACGCTTCTCGGTTCCCGTTTTCAGGTGGGAACTGAGATTACCAACGAGGAACTTCATGAGCTTTTACTAGCTTCTGACGCCAATCGTGCTAAGGAGAAGGCCTTGTACTTAATTGCTCACCGGGATCACTCGAAAAAAGAGTTAGTGGATAAAATTCGGCGTACCGCTTCCCAAGAGGCGGCGGAGGAAGCGGCGAATCGTATGGAGGAGATCGGACTGATCGACGATAGGGATTACGCCAGGCGATACGCTTCAGAATTGTTTCAGAGGAAGTGTTACGCCCGTAAGCGGGTGGAATATGAGCTGATTCAAAAGGGCATTGATCCGGATTTTATCGAAGAATTGCTGGAAGAATTAGAGCCGGAACCTGTAGAGCAGCTGACGGCCCTGATCGAGCGAAAATACCTGCGGGCTCTTGAGGATGAAAAAGGACGCCGCCGTACCGTGGCGGCTCTGCAGCGCCTTGGTTACCGGTGGGAGGATATCCGTCGGGCCTTGAAAGATTATGAATTTCCCGAGGAGTGAGACCCCCGGAGGAACTGGAATGATTTCCAGTGGATTTAGCGTCTGGAAGAATGATTAAAAAGCATTAGAAAACTTTACCATAGGAAGGACTGTAACACTTGGCGTATCGGGTAGGTTGTATCAGCTTAGGATGCGAAAAAAACCGCGTAGATGCGGAAATGATGATGGCTGCCTTGGAGCAGGAAGGTTTTCAGCTGGTAGACGATGTGGCCATGGGCGACGCGGCTATTGTGAATACCTGCGGCTTTATTGAGTCGGCGAAGCAGGAAAGTATCGAGGAAATTCTGGAGCTAGCCAAACTAAAGGAAGAAGGCCGCATTAAGGCGATAGTAGTTACTGGCTGCCTGGCGGAGCGATATCAGCAGGAAATCGCGAAAGAGTTGCCGGAGGTCAACGCGGTGGTAGGAATCGGCGCCAACAGAGAGATCGCCAGGATTGTTCGGGAAGCCTTGGCGGGTAAGCGGATCAAAACTTTCCCGCCCAAAGAGGAGCTTCCTCTGGAGGGAGAGCGAGTGCAGAGCACTCCGAGTTATTTTTCCTATTTAAAGATTGCCGAGGGATGCGACAACCACTGTACTTACTGTGCGATTCCTTCTATTCGAGGCGGCTACCGCAGCCGGAAAATGGAAGATGTTATCGCTGAGGCGGAAAAATTAGCCAAATGGGGCGTCAAGGAACTGATGGTTATCGCTCAGGACACGACCCGCTATGGAGAGGATCTGTATGGGGAAGGAAAATTGCCCCAGCTTTTGACAGAGCTTTGCAAGGTGGAGGGAATTCGATGGATCCGGGTGTTGTACTGCTATCCGGAGCGAATCACCGACGCGCTTTTAGAAGTTATGGCGAAAGAGGAGAAAATTTTAAAATACATGGATCTGCCGCTACAGCACTGTAATCAGCAGGTCCTGAAAGCCATGAATCGGCATGGTGACCGGGAAACACTGACGGCGCTGATTCGGAAAATCCGCGAAATGGTACCGGGTATTGTGCTGCGTACCACCTTTATGGTAGGCTTTCCGGGGGAAACCGAGGAGGCTTTTGAGGAGTTAGCGGAATTTGCGAAGGAAATACGGTTTGAGCGTATGGGATGTTTTGCCTATTCTCAGGAGGAAGGAACTCCGGCGGCGAAACTGCCGGATCAAATTTCCCGGGAAATCAAAGAACATCGTCAGGAGCTGATGATGGAGCAGCAAATGGCGTTGATGGATGAAATGAGCCAGGAAATGGTGGGAAAAACCATTACCGTACTGAATGAGGGCTGGGACCGGTACGCGGAGTGTTGTTTTGGCAGAAGCGCGGCCGATGCCCCGGAGATTGATACCAAAGTTTTCTTCACTGTGGAAGGGAAAAAGCCTTATCCGGGTATGTTTGTACAAGTGGAGATTACTGATACGATGGACTGTGATTTAATCGGCCAGGTGGTGACGACATGAATCTTCCCAATAAACTGACCCTACTGCGTATTGCGTTGGTACCTTTTTTTGTGGCGTTCCTTTTGATTCCCGGAATCCCTTACAACGAAATTTGGGCGATTCTCGTGTTCTCTGTTGCGTCTCTTACCGATATGCTGGACGGTAAAATCGCCAGAAAACATGGTTTGGTGACAGATTTCGGAAAATTCGCGGATCCGGTAGCGGATAAAATCTTGACGATGTCCGCTTTTGTGTGTTTTGTTGCATTAGGATGGGCCGATGCCGCTCTGGTGATTATCATTCTCGCCAGAGAATTTATCGTAACCTCAATCCGTTTGGTAGCGGCTGGAGGCGGTAAGGTGATAGCCGCCAACCTTTGGGGAAAAGCTAAAACCGTAAGCCAGATTTTTGCTATTTTGCTGGTGATGGCGCTTCAGGCGGTGAACCACATTACAGACTATGTTTATCTGGAACTGTTCTGGTGGATTGGCTTTACGGCCCTGTGTGTTTGCACCGCTCTTACGCTGATCTCCGGTGGCGTTTATCTGTGGAAGAACCGTTCTCTGATAAAAAATGTGAAATAGCTGGCATTTTTCCCCGGTTTCGTATATAATGAATCGTGAATTAGTTTTGTACGTCCGGCGGGAGTGAAAAATAAGAACTTCGCCTCCGTCCTCATAAAGCTATGGGGATGGAGGTTTTCTGATTGTGTTACTTTCCAGCAGGAAGATTACGATAGATAGAAAGGGGGATCAGTGTGTTCGACCGTTTAAAAGCGGAGATTGATTCCATTATGGAACGCGACCCCGCGGCCCGTTCCCGGGCAGAGGTTTATTTCCTTTATTCCGGGTTTAAGGCAGTGAGAGCTTATCGGCGTTCCCATTGGTTTTACCGACACAATATGAAATTCATCGCTAGGATGATTTCTCAGCATGCCCGTCACCGCACAGGTATAGAAATCCATCCGGGCGCCAAAATAGGGAAGGGACTTTTTATCGACCACGGCATGGGCGTGGTCATTGGGGAAACCACAGAAATTGGAGATAATTGTACCATTTATCAAAACGTGACCTTGGGAGGTACTGGCAAAGAAAATGGAAAACGCCATCCTACCCTGGGCAACAATGTGTTGATTGGTTCCGGCGCTAAGGTTCTGGGACCGTTTACCATCGGAGATAACGCCCGTATCGCCGCGGGAGCGGTGGTGCTGGAAGAAGTTCCAGCCAACGCTACGGCAGTAGGCGTTCCAGCCCGTGTCGTCAGGGTTAACGGCGTTAAGGTAGGCGCTCTGGATCAGATCCATTACGGCGATCCGGTGGCTCAGGAAATCTGCCGGATGCAATATCAGCTTACCAGATTACAAGCTCAGATGGAAAAGTTGGAGAAAAATTTGGAATTGGAAAAAGATCACGGGGAATCCGAAAAGGACCAATAGGTTCCATCTATTCAAGAACATTATTCAGGAACATCCAAATAAAAATATGGAAGACGCACTCACGACCTCGCCAACGCAGGCAAATCCTTACGTGATAACGTATTGGCTCAATCCTAGCCAATATGATGCTCATCGTGAGGCGTGTTCCAATCACTAAGATCGGGAGGTACTTTTGTGAAAATTTTTAATACCCTTACCAGACAAAAGGAAGAATTTATACCCATTACGCCGGGAGAGGCGAAAATTTATGCCTGTGGACCTACAGTTTATAATTTTATCCATATCGGCAACGCTAGGCCTATGTGCGTATTCGACATTCTTCGCAGATACCTGGAATACCGGGGCATGAAAGTAACCTTCGTGCAGAATTTTACCGATATTGACGATAAGATTATCCGCAAGGCAAACGAGGAGAATACCGATTACCTGACCATTGCCGAGCGGTATATACAGGAATATGTAACCGATTCCAAAGGTTTAAATATTCGGGAGGCTACCGTTCACCCCAGAGCCACGGAGACTATGAAACAGATTATAGAAATTATTTCTGATCTAGTGGAAAAGGGTTACGCCTACCCGGCGGAAAACGGCGATGTTTATTTCCGTACCCTGAAGTTTAGCGAGTATGGAAAGCTTTCTCATCAGCCCTTGGAGGATTTGGAAGCTGGCGCCCGCATCGGCGTGGGAGAAAGTAAGGAAGATCCGATGGATTTCGCCCTTTGGAAAGCGGCGAAGCCGGGAGAGCCATATTGGGATTCCCCGTGGGGAAAAGGGCGTCCGGGATGGCATATTGAGTGTTCCGCTATGGCCAGAACCTATTTGGGCAATACCATTGATATCCATTGCGGCGGGCAAGATTTGATCTTTCCGCATCATGAAAATGAGATCGCCCAGAGCGAGTGCTGCAATGGGGTACCCTTCGCGCATTACTGGATGCATAATGGCTACATCAATGTAGACAATCGAAAAATGTCTAAAAGCCTGAATAATTTCTTTACAGTCCGCGAGGTAGCTAATGAGTTCGGTTATGAACCGATTCGTTACCTGATGGTAGCATCTCATTACAGAAGCCCGATCAATTATAGTGTGGAGCTTTTAAAGCAGTGTACCGCCGCTTTAGAGCGTCTTTATACCTGCCGGGAGAATTTAGAGTTTGTGGTAAGTAACGCTAAAACCGGCTGGAAGGTAAAGGATGAGGAAATTCGGAAACGTCTGGAGTATTATCAGGGGCGTTTCTGCAGTGCTATGGATGATGATCTGAATACCGCTGACGCTATCGCGGTGCTGTTTGAGCTGGCGAAGGATATTAACACGAACCTGAGTACCGCCACCAATCCTCATAAGGAAATTGCCGAAGAAGCGCTGAATCTGTTTAACAGCCTGGCAGGGGTTTTGGGACTGCTGTACGCTAAAAAGGACAACCAGAAAGGTTTGGACCAAGAAATCGAAGCACTGATCCAGCAGCGTGTAGAGGCGAGGAAGAGTAAAAACTGGGCGGAGGCTGACCGGATCCGGGATGAATTGAACGCCCGGCATGTGGTGTTGGAGGATACTCCGCAGGGAACCAAGTGGCATATTGAAGAATAAGTGAGAAGCGGCGGCTTTATCAGGAACTGAAAACAGAGGGTATAACAGCTTTCAGCCTTCCAGAGAGCCATTTGCCAATTCTAGCAAAATAAAAGTGTTACCGATAAAAAAAGCCCGGACTGATTTTACAGCCCGGGCTTTTTTATCAGTAAGTTTCGATAAACAGATGATGAACAGATATCGATACGAACTGATTCATCATATTTAGCTTTGGCCATATTGGCAAGGTGATTAAAATAGATTATGAAGGCTGAACATTTCATTATCACGTACATTTTCCAGCTGGGCGACAGCCCTATGCTTTTCCGCGAGAAAGTCGTCATAGTTTCCCTGTTGTAAATAGACTGTGAGGACGGAGAAGGAAAGGTCGACCTGTTCAAGTTGGTCGTGAGTCGTGTAAAAAGAGAGAATCTTATGGTCGTTACTCCAAACCTCCAAGATCTCTTCGCTCAATTGAAAAGCAGTGGAATAATCTTCGTCATAAATCTTTTGCTCCGCCTGATCAAGTTTTTCTGTCAGACGATCGATAGAGGAATTGGTGAAGGATAGCTCAATGACACAAAGAGTAATCATCAGTACCATTGCGCACACCGCAACCCAAATACGTTTCATATTACCGCCCTCCTTTTTGTGAGCTGTTATTTAGAATTTTGTTTTGTTTCTCGTCTTTCAAAATGAGATAATAATTTTTCTTTGAATTGGCGGTCATAATAAAGACATCTTCTAATTTTAGATTTTTCCCGTTGAGTACTCCCATGACCCAATCCTCGGTGAGATGGCACAGGTCTAAAGAAAATTTGGACAGTTCGCCGTCGCTGATAACTACGGCATCGATCCCATGGTCAGGCGCTACAATTCCCAGCATGGAAGCGGATACCTGTTCTTTTTCCGGCTTTTTCATCACACTAAGCTTACCGTTGGTTTCCACAATGGCATAGGCCACATCCTGTATAGAAAATACATTCATCTGCCGAAGCTGTTCAGAAAGGTCCTCGGTACTCATACGTAGTCGCTTCATCTGTGATTGGTCTACGATACCATTGTTGATGACTACCTGTGGCTTTCCGGCGATCAACTTACGGAACCGGGAATTTTTCACCATAAAGAATGAAGCGGCGATCTCGCAGGATACCAGTACTAAAATGGGGATAATGCCGCTGAAAAGGGGTTGTCCGGTGTTCTGCATAGGAATGGCGGCAATATCAGAAATCAATAGGGTAACCACCAATTCAGAGGTTTGAAGTTCGCTGATCTGACGTTTCCCCATGATTCTGATGGCTACAATGATTATGACATATAAAAGGATTGTTCGAATCAAAGAAATGGTCATAGGATACCTCGCCTTAAGGAATCTTTTCTTGCGTCTTTTAGTTTGCCGTGATTGAAAAAATTTATACTGGGTATAATTTCTTTGAAGAACTGTCACACTAGTTTTCATGGGGGAATGAAGATGTTTTCTTACTTCAAGAATTTAATGATCCAGTATACCACCCGGAAACCAAGTCCGTCCGCTGCGGATACGCAGCAGATACTGTCAGAAAATTTGGCCTGGAACTTAAATTTTTTTCGTGATAAATTTGACGGCAGCGCTGATTTGACCATAAGGGAAATGGAGATCGAAGGCGTGAAGGCGGCGGTGATCACGATAGAAGGTATGGTCAACAAAGAAACGCTGGCCAATGCGGTGATCAATCCGATGATGCGAACCTTTTACAGCCGGGAAGATCCGATAGAAAAGTATGAGTATATCAGAGATAATGTGCTCTCCAGTTCAGAGCAGGTTGAGGTAGGAACCTTCGAGGAAGCTTTCGCTTTGGTGATGTCCGGATTTGCGCTGATTGCGCTGGATGGATGCGGTGTAATTCTGGCGATCGGCCTCCAGGGATTCAGCTTTCGCAGTGTGTCGGAACCGACCAATGAAGTGATGGAAAAGGGTTCTAAGGAAGGATTTGTAGAACCTTTGAGAATCAATATGACATTGATACGCCGGCGGATGAAAAACCCGAAGATGAAATTTGAAACCATGTCTGTAGGCAGCGTGAGCAAAACCGATGTTTGCTTATGTTATCTGAGAGATACTGTCTCCCCAGAAATTATAAAGGAAATCAAAAAAAGATTAAAATCCTCCTCTTTAGAAACAGTTTTATCAGCCAGCTATCTGATCCCTTTTTTGGAAGGCGAAAGAAATCTGTGTATGTTTCCGGGGATCGGCCTGACAGAAAGACCGGATACGGTTTGCGGAAAGATCGCCGAGGGAAGGGTCGCTCTTCTGGTAGATGGTGCGCCAGGGGTACTGATTATTCCATATCTCTTTGTGGAATATTTTCAAACTATGGACGATTATAGCAACAGGCCTTATTTCGCCACTTTCACCCGGTGGCTGAAATATCTGGCGTTTTTTATCGCTACATTTCTCCCCGGGATTTATGTGGCTATGGGCACGTTTAATCCCGAGGTGTTTCCTGAGGAATTAATGATTAAAATCGCCGCATCTATCGCCGTTACGCCGTTTCCTTTAATGCTGGAAACCTTGGTGATTCATTTAATTTATGAAATTATGCGTGAGGCCGGACTGCGGCTGCCGAAGCCTTTAGGACATGCGGTCAGTATCGTAGGAGCGTTGGTCATTGGTGACACGGCGATTTCCTCCGGCTTGATCGGCGCTACCACTTTGATGGTAGTGGCACTGACAGCGATTTCCTCTTATGTCATCCCGAATCTGTATGAACCCATCGCGATTCTTCGCCTTTTGTCCATTTTAGCAGGAGGAATTATGGGAATTTGGGGCGTCATGCTGCTGTTTTCCGTGCTGCTAGTGAGTATTTGCGGAAAGACTACCTATGGAATTCCCTTTTTAGCGCCTGTTTCCCCCTTTAGTCTTTTCTCTATGAGGGATGTCGCGATTCGATGTAGCTGGAAAGTATTGTCCAAACGGGCGAATTCCATACAGCATATGCCAGGAACAGCTCCGGAAGATCGAGAGGAGGAGACAGCAACTGATGACTGAGACCAATACAATTACAGTGGGACAGCTTTTTTGTATGTTGTTTATCAGCAGAATGGTAGTAAATGTCACCTATAGTCCATTTATGGCGGCTTCAGGAGAAATGTTGGATCAGGTAATTTCTGCCTGTATATCAATTGTATTGATGGCGCTGATCGCCATTCCGATTTACTTTCTTCACAAACGCCGGCCAAAAGATACTTTAGTGGATCAGGCCTGCGCTTTGACCGGGCGTTTTTTAGGCGCTTTGATCACGGCGTTTTACGGCTTGTACTTTTTGTTTATCTGCGGTTATAATCTGAGCTTTTACAGCGCATTTGTTTCCAGCGTGATGGCGCCTAAATTTTCCCTGCTCCTTTTGGCGTCAGCGGTCTTGCTGACTGCGTGTTATGGCGCGCTCAAGGGAATAGAAGCGTTAGCCAGAGCGTCGGGAATCATCATTATGATCGTTGTGGTCTGCCTGGTGTTCTTTATTGCGGCATTATTGTTCAAACGGGATCCCTTGAATTATATTCCTTTGCTTTACAACGGTACGGACGGAATGTGGATTGGTGTGGAGCAAATGATCGGAAGAACATCGTGCATCGTTTTTCTCGGGATGCTTTTGCCTTTTACCAAGGGAAATGTGAAAAAGGGATTTTTTACATGGCTGTTTTCCACCAATATCACAATGATTATTTTGATTTTGGTGATTGTCGGAGCATTAGGCGACTATATCAAAACCCAAATTTATCCGATTTACGCCGCAGCTAGTGTGGCGGAGCTGGGAATTTTCAAAAGGGTGGATGCTTTATTTTTTGCCGTTTGGACGACTTGCCTGTTTATTAAGGTTTCCTTAGGACTGTTTTTGTTCTCGCTTTGTATTAAAAAGTTTTTTGGCCCTAAAGCGGCTAGAATTTCGATCTTTCTAGGAGCGGCGGCGGTGTTTGCGTATAGCTTTTGGACCGTTTATCATGAGAGCGTGACCTTCTTTATTTATCAGATGAGCGGTATTTTCTGGATTACGGTTACCGCAACATTAGTGGTGCCTCTGTTCCTTTTGATTTTAGATCTGATCAAGAGTGGAAAGAAGGGTTCGCATGAAAGCTAAAGTCAGCTTTTTCATTTTATGTCTCCTGTTTTTAGTTTTGGCGCCCGGATGTAGCCAGGTAAATCAGTTAAACGAACGATTGATAGTCAACGGTATCGGCGTGGATATTGAGGATGGTGCCTATGTGGTAACCATGCACGTGTTTGACGCTCAAAGGGCCAGCGCGGGTGGAGAGGAAAGTCAGGATATTGTGGTAATGACAGGACGGGGAAGATCAGTGATAGACGCTTTTAATGCCATTACCCTTCAAATCGGGAAAGAACCTCTGTTTTCACAAAACCTGGTTTTGATCGTGGGAGAAGAGACCGCGAAGAGCGGTATGAATAACATGATCGACTTTTTTATCCGCTATTATGAAACAAGACCCACAGTGGAACTTTTTGTGGCCAAGGGGCATACCGCCAGAGAAGTTATGAATTGCAGTAACGATGGTCGGCTGATCTCAGCAAAAGATATCGAAAATCTGGCCAATTCCGGGGAAATCAACGCGGAGCAGGTTCATTCCGATGTATTGACTTTGGTAAACCGTCTTCAGGATGAAAGTTCCGACGGCTTTATGATTGCCCTGGCCATGTCCGGAAATGAGGAAGAAGGCATCGTCTACGTGGATGGCACCGGTATTTTAAAAGGCGACAAGCTGGTCGGCTATTTGACTTTAGAGGAAACACAGGGCTACCTTTTGATGACCGGGGAGGCGAGAAGCGGAACCTTGGTGGTTCCGGTAGAAGGCGTGGGGAATGTGTCCTTTTCCCTAAGCGGCGGAGATAGCTCGATTGATGCTAGAGTAGAAAATGGTTTGCCGGTATTCGATGTTTTCATACAAGTAAATTTAGACCTTTATGAAATCGACGGCAATATCCATCAAAAATATGGCTTGGACATGGTAGCAAAAATGGAAGCAGAGGCCAATCAAAAAATTTATGATCGATGCTTCCAAACGACGGAAAAATTGCTACGAGAATATCAATCCGATATTTTCCGCTTTGGAAGAAGGATGATGCAAGCCCAGCCAGAATATTTTAAAGAAATATCTAAGAATTGGACCAACGTTTACGCACAGTCAACCGTTAAAATCACCGTGGAAAGCGATATACGGCAGGAAGGGCAGGAAATTAATCCAATGTAAAAAGAAGGACCTCTTGTGCAGAGGTCCTTCTTTTTACATTTCAATGGTTTTATAAAAACAGACTTTATTATAAAAGCGGGCTTTTTTAATATTAGGATAAATCAGGAAAAATTAGGACAAACCAGGAAAGGTAATAATTTTCCTGAAACTGCGGGAATCAGGCGGTCCCCATTGCCGCTGCAAATAATTTTTTGATAGAAAATTGTTACCAAAGCCGAAATTTTCCTAAAAACTAAAATCACAACCCCTGACGAGGCAAAAAAACAAAATAGTAGGTTCTATGGTCGTCACAGAACTGGCGGAACAAAACGAGAATGTAAAATCTAAAATCTAGAATCTAAGATCAGCAAATCTCGATCAGTGCTGAGGCTGCAATTTATCCAGGAAGTGAGCCTTTTTTAATGCCATCCGGAGAGCCGCAGCCAAAGGCACCGCCACGATAGTGGCGATGACAGCGTTGATAATAGAAGGCAGAGAGCTGTAGCCCACAGTAGTCAGATTAGGCAGAAACGCAGAACCTAACAGAGCGTTGGTAATAAAGGTTTTACCCAGATGCAGCACAATATAGGCTAGAAGTCCAGCGATAGACGCGATCAGATTTCTTTTGTGGCTGTCAGCGGCATGTCCGCCGCTATATGCGATTTTTCCGCAGACAAAGGCCATGATAAATTTAAAAATAAGGGTAAAGGGGGCGGAGGTAATAAATACCGGATCCAAAAGGTCAAAGAAAAACGAGCCAATTCCAGCGGCAAGGCCTCCGTAAATGGGCCCTAACAGCAGGGCGGAAAGAATACAAAAAATATTGCCGAAGCTAATCATAGAGGTTACGCCCATACCCAGCGGGATCTTTATATTAAATTGGGTGGAAACAAACACCAGCGCCGCCATCAATGCGGTAAAAGCGAGCTGATAAATCGTAAGTCTTTTTTTACTGTTTGGAAGGGAAGACATTGACAAAACTCCTTTTGTATTAAAATAAGGCTTGCAATCGTTGACGAAATTGTTTTAAATAAATAATAGAAGGGGATAGGTGATGGATGAAACCGCCAATGAACAGATTCATGATTTGACGGCTTTCCGGTCGGCAAGCCGATATGGTTTTTCCTGAAAGAGGTCGGTGCGTTTATTTGTTGAAGACTTTTGCGCTTTAGAAGTCTTAACATCATCACAGTAACGATGACCTTAAACTATTTTTATCATATCCCAAAACTGTCTTGAGAGAAATAGACAGTTTTCAGAAAAAATAAAGGGACAGTTAAAGGAGCTTTTTATGGTATACGATTATCTTCAATTGGACCAGCACAGCAAAAAGCCTCTTTATCAGCAGATTTACGAACAAATCCGAAGGGCGGTTCAGGAAGGACATCTTTCACAGGGAGAAAAAATGCCTTCCATTCGTAAGCTGGCGGAGGATCTTAAATTAAGCCGTACCACCATTGAAACGGCATATCAGCAGCTCTGTGTAGAAGGCTATTTGAAGAGCAAGCCGCAAAGCGGCTATTTTGTAGCAGCATCTGGTCAAGGCCATGTTTACCTTCGAAGGATACCTAGTGACAATTATCGTCGGATTCAAAAGGCTTTGGCAAAATATAATTTAGGAACCGATGTAGTGGACCTTCAAAACGCGGATCTGCTGCGGTGGAAGCGGTGTGTCAAAGATGTGCTGAATCGGAAGGATGTTTTGGTTTCCTATGGTGATAAGCAAGGGGAACCGGAGCTGCGCGAGGCTCTTTCCAGCTACAGTTTTAGTGTGAGAGGGGTAGTGTCCACAGCGGATTCCATTGTGATCGGCGCTGGAACCCAGCAGCTTTTGTCCGTCTTATGCGGGCTGTTGCCCAGGGACAGTGTGGTCGCGATTGAGAGCCCTGGCTTTCGCCAAGCGGAACAGGTGTTTCAGGATTACGGGTTTCCGGTACGCTTGGTGGGCGGGGATCAGGATGGGATTTGTATGAGAGAATTGGAGGCTTCCAAAGCCAGCGTACTGTTTGTCAGCCCATCCAACCGGATGAAAGATCAGGACGCGATTCCCATGAGCCGCAGGTTTGAAATTTTGAATTGGGTTCGGCAGGAAAGTCGGTTGGTCATTGAAGATGATTATAATGGGGAACTTCGATATGGCGCGAAACCAATTCCCGCCCTGCAAAGCCTGAGTGATGGGAAACGAGTGGCATATTTAGGATCTTTTTCCAAGTTGTTGTTACCTAGCGTCAGAATCGGATATTTGGCTATGCCAGAGGAATTGCTCCGGCCCTATTGGGAAAAGTCGAGTGGTTATAATCAAACCGCCTCCAAAATCGAGCAGCTGGCCTTGGCGCGGTATATCCAGGAAGGCAACCTGGAACGCCAGCTGCGGAGACTCAGGAAACTTTATGCCACGAAAAGCGATTTGTTTTTTCAGACGGTGACTCACACCTTTCAAAATCAAATCAAGCTGTCTTTATGGGAAACCAGCCTTTGTTTTCTGTTGGAACCGTCCAGCCGTCTTTCACACGCAGAATTGGTACAGCTAGCTTTAGATCAAGGCGTACGGCTGACCCTGCGGGAAAGGCTGGGAGAGACGGATATTTTAGCGGGCTTTGCGGGAATTCCCGTGGAGAGCATCCCCGAGGCGGTTACCACGCTTTGGAGGGCGTGGAATCCTGTTCTTGACAGAAGAGAGGACAAAGATTAAAATAAAACAGGTGAGCAGGCTGAACAGCCGCGGGCGCCGGCCGAAAGGCCCCGCCTGAGGAAAGTCCGAGCTCCACAGGGCAGAAATAGCGGCTAACGGCCGCCGGGGGCGACCCTAGGGATAGTGCAACAGAAAGTTACCGCCGGCTATGTCGGTAAGGGTGGAAAGGCGAGGTAAGAGCTCACCAGCGCGCAGGAGACTGCACGGCTGTGTAAACCCTATTTGGAGCAACACCGCAGAGGAACGCATAACGCTGGCCCGGCGTGTTCCGAGGAGGTGGCGTCGAGCCGTGATGGCAACATCCGGCCAAGATAGATGGCTGTTCACGACAGAACTCGGCTTATAGGCCTGGTCATAATCAAAAAGGTATCCGCCGTTGAATCAGCGGATACCTTTTTATTTCTCAATCTGTTATTTTTTTAAAGGGTGAATTAACTAGGCATTTCTTAACACATAATAAAGAATTCAAACTACTCTACACGTCCCAATAACCAATCCACCGATACTCCCAAAATGTCGGCCAGAGCTACCAATTCAAAATCGGTTACAAACCGAATCTGCCCCTCTAATTTGGATAAACCAGAGGCATTCATATCTACACCGCTTACCTGAAGTTGTGCCAGAAGTTCCTTTTGTTTCATGCCTTGCTTTTTTCTGGCAGCCTCTACGCGAGCTCCAATTAAGTTACGATCGCCTAAAGCCTGTTTGCGCAACCTCACTTTATTCTCACCCCTTCCAAATCAATATGAATAAAAATATATTAACAGAATGTAATTATTATATAATAAAATAATTGGCAATACAAGAAAAAACTAGCGAAAAAAAACGAAAAAACACATGGTTATATTTGGGTTTTTAAATTTATTTCATTTTTTTAATTAAATATGAGATATTAGAAATTTAATTGTAAATAACAAGGTATCGAGAAATAAAATTTGTCAAATGAGAAAGAAATTGATATAATCTAAAAAATAGGGAATTCTAATTTGAATTCGTTATTTCCAGCGTGGGATATAAAATCTTGATTGCAAGGAAAGAAGTGGGTAACCATGAGTGGACAGAAAATTAATTTGAAAAATAACCTTACCATGCTGACAGATTTCTACGAGCTGACTATGGCTAATGGTTATTTGGAAAACGGCTTTGAAAATACGGTGGCTTATTTCGATATGTTTTTCCGTAAAGTGCCTGATGGTGGTGGCTTTGCTATTATGGCCGGAGTACAGCAGGTGGTAGAATATTTAGAAAACCTGATATTTACCCGGGAAGATGTGGAGTTTCTCCGTAGCAAAGGAATTTTCTGCGACGCTTTCCTGAATTATTTAGAGAATTTTCACTTTTCCTGTGACGTCTGGGCGGTACCAGAAGGTAGACCCATTTTTCCTGGCGAGCCTATCGTGACTGTGCGGGGACCGGTGATCCAGGCTCAGTTTGTGGAGACGATGATTCTGCTCTGTATTAACCACCAAAGTTTGATCGCGACCAAGGCGAACCGGATTGTACGGGCGGCTCAGGGCAGGGCGGTAATGGAATTTGGTTCCCGCCGAGCTCAGGGAGCGGATGGGGCGATCATGGGCTCCAGAGCAGCTTATATCGGCGGATGTGTGGGAACAGCGTGTACACTGAGCGACCGGGATTTTGAAATTCCAGCGTTAGGCACGATGGCCCATAGCTGGGTCCAGCTGTTTGACAGCGAGCTGGATGCTTTCCGGGCATACGCGAAGGCATATCCTACCAATTGTCTGCTTCTGGTAGATACTTATAATGTGCTGAAATCCGGAGTGCCAAACGCGATCAAGGTGTTCGACGAGGTGCTGAAGCCTTTAGGCGTTCGGCCGGCGGGTATCCGTATCGACAGCGGCGATATCACATATCTTTCCTGTAAAGCACGAAAAATGCTGGATGATGCAGGCTATGCCGATTGTAAAATCTGCGCCTCCAATTCTTTGGACGAATATATCATCCGGGATATGATTATGCAGGGTGCCCAGATAGATACTTTCGGCGTAGGAGAACGGTTGATCACCGCCTCTTCTGAGCCGGTGATGGGCGGAGTGTACAAGCTTTCCGCTATCGAACGGCCTGATGGAACCGTGATCCCGAAAATTAAAATCAGTGAGAATGTTTCTAAAATTACCAATCCCTGCTTCAAAGGTCTGTGGAGACTGTTCGACCGTGAAAGCGATAAGGCTATCGCCGATGTTATCACTATGGCGGATGAGATAATCGATGATCAGCAGCCATATGATATTTTTGATCCGGAACATGTGTGGAAACGGAAAACCGTAGAGAACTTCTATGCGGAACCTATGCGAGTAAAACTGTTTGAGCAAGGGAAAAAAGTATATCAATCCCCGGAGCTGTCCCAAATCAGGGCATTCTGCGAAAAAGAAGTGGACCGGCTTTGGGCGGAAGTCAAACGCTTTGAGAATCCGCACCACTATTATGTGGATCTGTCCCCAAAACTCTGGAACGAAAAAAATCGTCTGCTTTCGGAGCACAGCTTTTAACACGGCACTGTAAAGTAAATATGAAAAATTAGGACCCGAAATCAGCCAATATCGCT
>CAUFXR010000015.1 GCA_959596515.1 uncultured Oscillospiraceae bacterium | reverse complement strand
TTGCTTATTGGGAATTCTCTCATTTTGACTTGTACTATTTTTATTCTAGCAGCAATAGGCCTCATATTGAAAACTGAGTGTTATATGGGCTGATGGTGATAAAAAGGCAGGAAGAAACCTTCCCGCCTTTTTTGTTTTTATTTTGCTTTTTTGTTTTATTTTGATTGTTCGATAACCACAGCAGCCTAAAACATGGCCTAAAAGAACGTTAGAATCATTTCTATTTTCTGGACAAACCCGAAAGGATTGGTTGAGAATCGCAGCAAAGTTGACTAATATAGAAAGACAGGACCTCATTTCGTTTTCCTTTGCTAAGTTATCAAACTACCTTTCAGTATGGCAAAAAGAAGTTGTTTTCTGCTTCTGTTAAAGCTGTTCCAGAATTCCTCGGTATAATCAAAAAAGTTTCCAAAAAAACAGGTGTATCCTTAATGAAAGGAATACACCTGTTAAAATGCTATATGCTATTGACAGACACTTTCGGGATAGGCAATAATGGAAAATGTCTTATTTGATCATGCTGGCAACTTCATCAGCAAAATTATCGTTTCTCTTTTCCAGGCCCTCGCCCTTTTCATATCTGACGAAGGAAACGATCTCGATTTTTCCGCCTAACTCCTTGCCGATCTTATCGGTGTACTTCGCAACAGTATAATCGCCGTCCTTAACAAAGAGCTGATCGACCAAGCAATTTTCCTTATAATATTTGCCCATCTTACCGTTCACGATCTTCTCAGCGATCTGAGCCGGCTTACCCTCGTTGATCACCTGCTCGGTGAGGATCTTTCTCTCATGCTCGATGACATCGGCGGGAACAGAGGCTTCATTGAGATAGCCCGGGTTCGCAGCGGCAACCTGCATGCAAATATCTTTAGCATAGGTCTTGAATTCCTCTTTCGCGGCAATCTCAGGAGTGGTATCAAATTTTACCAGCACACCGATTCTTCCGCCGCCATGGATATAAGTGGACACCACACCGTCATAACGGACAAAACGACGAATTTTAATATTCTCGCCGATGGTCAAAACTTTATCCTGTACCAGAGCCTCAACTGTCATGTCGGTTCCAACCGCCTTACAAGCCAGCAAAGCATCTAAATCAGCGGGATTTTCCTGCATAACAGTATCCGCGCAAACCTTCACAAAGTTCTGGAACTCCGCATTCTTGGCCACAAAGTCAGTCTCGGCGTTAACCTCGATGACTACGCCTGTGGTATTGTCGTCATTGGTGCAGGCGAACGCTACGCCCTCAGCCGCGATTCTTCCGGCCTTCTTAGTGGCGGCGGCCAGGCCCTTTTCTCTCAAAAGGTCAATCGCCTTGTCCATATCACCTTCGGCGTCTGTCAGCGCCTTTTTGCAATCCATCATGCCGCAGCCAGTCTTCTCTCTCAAAGCCGCTACGTCTTTCGCTGTAAATGCTGCCATTCTTATTTCCTCCAGTTTTATAAATTCTCTTTGATTTCTGCTTTTAAGAAAGGGGTTCAACGGATTGAACCCCTTTTCGCCTTCTCTTATTCAGCCGCTTCTTCGTCAGTCTCGTTTTCCTTGGCTTCGGCTTCTTCAGCGCCCATCTGACCTTCGCGACCTTCAATGATGGCATTCGCCATGGTAGCGGAAATCAGCTTCACAGCACGGATCGCATCGTCGTTACCAGGAATCACATAATCGATCTCATCAGGATCGCAGTTGGTATCCACAATAGCTACAATCGGGATTCCTAATTTCTTGGCTTCCGCAACAGCGATTCTCTCCTTGCGGGGGTCTACAATAAACAGAGCGCCGGGCAGCTTTTTCATATCCTTAATGCCGCCCATGAACTTTTCCAGCTTTTCAATCTCTAATTTTAATTTGATAACTTCCTTCTTTGGCAACAGGTCGAAGGTTCCATCCTCTTCCATAGCGCGGAGCTGACGGAGACGATCAATTCTGTGACGAATGGTGGTGAAGTTTGTCATCATGCCGCCTAACCATCTGGCGTTCACGAAATAAGCGCCGGCGCGTTCGGCTTCTTCCTTAACGGAATCCTGAGCCTGCTTCTTTGTGCCTACAAATAGCACAGATTCACCGTTTTCAGACAATTCACGGATAAAGTTGTAAGCTTCTTCCAGCTTACGGACAGTCTTCTGCAGGTCGATGATATAGATGCCGTTTCTCTCAGTAAAGATGTACTCGGCCATCTTAGGATTCCATCTTCTGGTCTGGTGACCGAAATGGACGCCTGCTTCCAATAACTGTTTCATAGATACAACTGCCATTTAATAAATCCTCCTTGGTTTTAAACCTCCGCTTCGCCTTGAATTTCAGCCCAAACCTCTGCGAAAGGCACCAATGGACCAAGCGAAGCGTGTGATTTCGCGACGTTTATTATATCATAACCAGCAGCGAATTGCAAGAAAAAATTCATCGAAACCTGGAAGGATTTTCTAAGTATTTCTGTTGAAAAAGCGGCGCTTTTTCGGCTGCCGCTGGAATTGCTGGTAACATACCAAAATCGTGTCTTCCCCAATGACTTGGATGTCCTCCCATTTGATACAGATATCGTCACACCGTCCCAGCAATCCAAACCATTTCAGCCTTCCGTAAATAATAATCGACACCAGTTTGGCGGTCGCCATATCGATCTCCATATCGTCCACGCATCCCAGACAGGTTCCGTCCTTTACGTTAACCACTTGCTTATGTCTTAAATCCACAATTCTGCACCGTGCCATAAAATCCCTCCTTTGTTTCCAGTATATTCACAAAAACACATGGCAATACTCATTTGGAAACGAAAAAGAAATGAGGCGGAATTTGCGTGAACTACAATAAGGTGGAAATCTGCGGAGTAAACACTTCTAAACTGAAGGTCCTGACCGAAAAGGAAAAACGCGCTCTCTTGACTCAGATGAAAAACGGAACGCCCCAGGAGCAGAAAAAGGCCCGAGAAGAGCTGATCAACGGCAATCTGCGGCTGGTATTGAGTGTCATCCAGCGCTTCACCAACCGTGGAGAAAATCTGGATGATCTTTTCCAGGTAGGATGCATCGGCTTGATAAAAGCCATCGATAATTTTGATATCAGCCAGGATGTCCGCTTTTCCACCTACGGCGTACCCATGATCATCGGAGAAATCCGCCGCTTTCTCCGGGACAACAATTCCGTCCGGGTCAGCCGCTCCCTGCGGGATACCGCCTATAAGGCCATGCAGGTTAAGGAACGGCTGACCACAAAGAACAATAAGGAACCAAGCATCGAGGAAATCGCTAAAGAGCTGGATCTTCCCAAGGAAGATGTGGTGCTGGCACTTGAAGCCATTGTGGAACCAGTTTCCCTCTATGAGCCGGTATTTTCCGACGGCAACGACACTATTTTCGTTATGGACCAGGTGGGAGACAAAAACGACGATAACAACTGGCTGGACGAAATCGCTTTGAAGGAAGCGATCCACAATCTGGGACCTCGGGAGAAAAAGATTTTGAATCTGCGCTTTTTTCAAGGGAAAACGCAGATGGAGGTCGCCAAGGAAATCGGTATTTCCCAGGCACAGGTCAGCCGGCTGGAAAAGGGCAGCTTAGAACGAATTAAAAACCACATTTAAAGCACAAAGAAATTCACAGAATTAATTTTACGGTATCGCAAATTGATACCGCCGCACAGTTGCGGCAGCTTATTGCCTGAACCATAAAAACAGCTCTGAGAAGAAAGCCGCCGGCAGTAGACATGCCGGCGGCTTTCTTTTGTATCTTTCCTTTTCCTGCGGGCTTCATATTTCTGCAGTCTTGGAAGGGCTTGCGGCTTCTCTTTCCGTTGACAATTATGGTTCATAAGGGTACAATATTTTAGTAGAAAAAGGAGGCAATTTTATGGCCAAAGAATTGTTAATGGGAAACGCCGCCATAGGCCTTGGCGCCATCAAGGCTGGCGTGAACCTGGTATCCGGCTACCCCGGAACCCCTTCCACTGAAATTTTGGAAACCATCGCCAGAGAAAATCCCGGCGATATTTATGTTGAATGGTCCGTCAATGAAAAGACCGCCCTGGAGGTGGCCGCCGGTGCTTCTTATACCGGTGCACGTTCCATGGTCACCATGAAGCAAGTAGGTTTGAATGTGGCTTCTGATCCACTGATGAGCTTGAATTACCTATCCGTCAAGGGCGGTATGGTGGTAATAGTGGCCGATGATCCCGGCCCGATCTCCTCCCAGACCGAGCAGGACACCCGCCATTTCGGGGAATACGCGAAAATCCCGGTATTTGATCCTTCCTCTCCTGAGGAAGCCTATGAAATGATTCAAGACGCCTTCTCCTGGTCGGAACGTTTCCACCGCCCGGTGATTTTTCGACCCACCACCCGGGTATGCCACGCCTGCGCGGATATTGATACTTCCGGCCCGCGCTATCAAAATCATCCCGAGGGCTTCGTTAAAGACAGCAGCAAATGGGTCATCTTTCCCCGTACCGCCTATCTGAATCATTTGAAGCTGGAGGAGCAGAAAGAAACCCTGTCCCAGGAATTTTCAAGTTACCGCTTTAATACTCTTACCGGTAAAGGCAAGCTGGGTATTGCGGCGGGAGGCATTTCCTACCAATACGCTCAGGAAGTCCTCGCCTCATTGCCGTCTGATACTCCTTACTCCCTGTTAAAGGTCGCTACTCCTACTCCTTTTCCGGAGAAACTGGGCCTGGAGTTTTTAAAAGGCGTTACCGACGTACTGTGTCTGGAAGAACTGGACCCGGTAATTGAAACGAATCTTTTGCTTTTATGCGGCAAACATCATCTGACGGTGAATATTCATGGAAAGCTGGACGGGTCTACCTTAAAAGCGGGAGAAAATTCCGTAGAGTCTGTGTCCCAGTCGATCTATCAATATTTACATATTTCCCAACCGGAAACGCACGCCCCAAAAGAGGCCCCGCCTGCTCTGCCAGTCCGTCCGCCGGTTTTATGTGCGGGTTGTCCCCACAGAGCTTCTTTCTACGCTGTCAAGCAGGCCATGAAAGGCAAAAAAGCGGTGTTTTCCGGAGATATCGGCTGCTATACTTTGGGCAACGCCCAGCCTCTTGATATGGTAGACACGTGTTTATGCATGGGCGCCGACGTAACAGTCGCCCAAGGCATCCACCGTATGGAGCCTGATACCGTTAATTTCTCTTTCATTGGGGATTCCACCTTTTTTCACACCGGAATTCCCGGAGTGATCAACGCGGTTTATAACCAGACAGAAATCAAGTTGATGGTGCTGGACAACTCTACTACCGCCATGACCGGCTCTCAGCCGCATCCGGGCACCGGACAAACCATGATGGGTGAAATCAGTGAAAAGGTATCCATCGAGGCGATTTTAAAAGCCATCGGTGTTCAGTTCGTGGAGACTTGCTCTCCCTTTGACCTTGCCAAAGCTCAGGAAACCGTAAAGCGCGCGGTAGCGCACAAAGGCGTCGCCGCCGTGATCTTCCGCGCCCCCTGTATTACCGTCTCCAAGCCGCTTCCCCTTTTGGCCGTAAACCCAGCGAAATGTACCGGCTGCAAGCGGTGTATCAAGGAATTAGGCTGTCCGGCCATTTCCTACAGCGATCACAAGGCGGTCATCGAACCTTCAATGTGCTACGGCTGCACCATTTGCGCTCAGGTTTGTCCTTTCGGCGCTATCGAAGGAGGAAACTGCCATGAATAAGTCTATTTTACTGGCCGGCGTCGGCGGACAAGGAACGGTATTAGCCTCCAAGCTCATTGCCCAGGCCGCCATCGATTTAGGGCTTTCCGCCCGTACTGCGGAAACTATCGGTATGGCTCAGCGGGGTGGCTGCGTGGTCAGCCATGTCCGCATTGGAGAAGCCTATTCGCCCTTGATTCCTAAGGGCAAAGCAGATATCATCATCGGCTTTGAGCCTGCGGAGGCGGTGCGGTGTCTGCCCTATTTAAAAGAGGGTGGCGTGATCGTCACCACCAAGAAGGCCATTAAGCCGGTAACCGCTTCTTTATCCGGTTCCTCCTATGACGGCACCGAAATGATCGATTACCTAACCAGGAACCAGAAAAATCTTGTGGTTGTGGATGGGGAAAAAATCTGCGCCGCCTGCGGTTCCGCAAAGGTTTTGAACATCGCTTTGTTGGGCGCCGCCTGTGCCGCAGGAGCCTTGGGCATTCCCAAGGAAAGCTTTCAAAAGGCTATTGAGAGTCGCCTGCCCCAAAAATTCGTGACCATGAATTTAAAAGCGCTGGAACTCGGCGCCCAGGAGGTAAAATAACCATGATGAAAGAAAGCCAGTTTCAGGGCATTTTAAAAGTGCTCTCCGACATTAAGAAACGCAGTCCCTTCTATGCGGAAAAATTTAAGGAAATCGATCTGACCCAAATCAAAAGCCAGGAGGATTTTGAGAAGCTTCCTTTTTCCAACAAAAGCGATTTACGGGAAGCCTATCCTCTTGGACTTCAGGCAGTTCCTGAGGAGGAAATTGTCAGGATTCATTCTTCTTCCGGGACCACCGGTACACCGGTTATCATCCCCTATACCAGACAGGATGTGGCCGATTGGGCAGAAATGTTTAAACGGTGCTATGAAACCGCCGGCATTACCAATCTAGACCGAATTCATGTGACCCCGGGCTACGGCCTGTGGACCGCCGGTATCGGCTTTCAGGCCGGCGCCGAGCTGCTGGGTTCCATGGTGATACCTATGGGGCCTGGCAACACAGACAAGCAGATTCGTATGATGATCGATATGAAGAGCACTGTGCTGTGCGCTACCTCCAGCTATGCCCTGCTTTTGGCGGAGGAAATCACCAAGCGCGGTGTCAAAGATCAGATTCACTTGAAAAAGGGCGTCATCGGCTCTGAGCGCTGGGGCGAGAAAATGCGCCGCCGCATTGCTAACGAGCTTGGCGTTCAGTTGTATGATATCTATGGGTTGACGGAAATTTACGGTCCCGGCATCGCTATGAGCTGTGACTATGAATGTGGTATGCACTATTGGGACGACTACTTGTATTTTGAGGTCATCGATCCTCATACCGGGAAGAATGTACCTGACGGAGAAAGCGGAGAGTTGGTTGTGACTACTCTGAGAAAACAGGGGGCTCCTCTCATTCGGTACCGCACTCATGATTTGACCCGTCTGCTTAAGGGTGACTGTCCCTGCGGCCGGTCCTATCCCCGGATCGATACCCTTATTGGACGTACTGACGATATGATCAAGGTGAAAGGCGTTAATATCTTCCCCGGCCAGATCGACGAGGTACTGAAAGATGTGGAAGGTGCCAGTAGCGAATACCAGGTAATGATCGATCACTTGAACGGCAGGGATATTATGACCCTATTCTTTGAGACCGACAGTATGCCCGATGCAAAAACCATCGAGCTGAATCTGCAGAATCATTTCAAAGCTAAGGTTGGTATTACCATTGTTCCCCACGCAGTAGCGCTTGGCGAACTGCCCCGCAGCGAAAAGAAATCTACCAGAATTTTTGATAACCGTTATTGATTGGTCATGACTTCTAACAGAACCATAAACCCGTAAGCGACATAAGACTTAGCCAAATCGATTCTGTTCTTGTCGATTCTGTTCTTATCAATTCCGCGCTTATTGATTCCGTTCTTATCGATTCTATTCTTATAAATATTTGAGATCTAAGTCGCTTGTTCGCTGTTTTTGGTTAGCGGAACTTTTCGCAAACTATTTGTGAAACCATCTAAACATCTAAAAACTAAGAGCTTCCCGCTGGGACGGTCCATAATGTTTGGTAAACCGCTCCGGTGAGAAGCTCTTTTGTTTTCCTGTCAGTTCACTTTCCCGAGTTCTTTGTGATTCATTCCCTCTAGGATTCCGCCCACCGTTACATCATCCTACCCGTTCCAGATCCTTTTTCAGACGCTCTATAATTCGTTTTTCTAGGCGGGAAATATACGACTGAGAGATCCCCAACACATCGGCTACCTGCTTTTGTGTGTGTTCCTTCTGCCCGCACAGTCCAAAACGCAGCTCCATGATCTGCCGCTCTCTGGGCGCCAGTTTGGAAACTGCCTGAAGTACCAGGCTACATTCCACCTCCTTCTCTATGTCTCGGTTGACGATATCGTTATCGCTGCCTAAAATATCAGAAAGCAGCAACTCATTGCCATCCCAATCCACGTTTAAGGGCTCATCAATGGAAATCTCGTTTTTTAACTGGCTGCTTTTCCGCAAAAACATGAGAATCTCGTTTTCAATACAACGGCTGGCGTAGGTAGCCAGCTTAATGTTCCGCTCCGGACAAAAGGTGTTTACCGCCTTGATTAAGCCGATAGTTCCTATGGATATCAGATCCTCCACGCTGGCCCCATTGCTATCGAATTTCTTGGCGATATACACCACCAAACGCAGATTGTGGGTAATCAACGGCTCACGGGCGTTTTTTTCTCCCCGGCGCACCCGTTCCATCACCTCGTCCTCCTCCTCCTTGCTCAGAGGCGGCGGAAGGGTCTCTGGACCGTTGATGTAATAAAGCTCCGGCCATTCCAGCTTTAGCAGCTTACAAAAAAGGATCTCCTTCATTTTTTGATACGCGGCTTTTAATTTTTTCATGCTCTTTCCCCTTCATTCCCGTTGATAATAATAATTCTGAGTTCATTAGTCCGTCAAAGTCGGGAGGAAGCTGTCCCGGCTTGCAAATACCCAAATATCCGTCACATTCAAAGCGGTCCTTCCCGTGCTCCACTACAATCCGATCCGGCAGAAATCCCGGTAATACTCCCTCCTGATCTAAACTATGGAAAGGGATCATCCTAAAATTAAGCTCTTTACTGGCTTCCGGTATCAAATGAGAAACCGCACTCTCCTTTACCACGATCACCGGCAAATGGGAAAAGGGCTCCCGAAGTTGGTTGCCAGTATCTACCTTGGCACGGAAAATCGCTTGTTTCCCCTGATGAATCACCTGCACCATGCAAAACAGCTCTTTGGGAACCGATCTGCCGGTAATCCGCTGAAAAATCCGGACCAGTATATAGGAAAGGACGGTTGTGCCAATTAGCAAAAGCGGCGAAATTTGAAAATACACCACACCGTTGTTAATAATCAAATTTTTCGGAGCCGCGGTTTTCCATATCAGGAACATGGAACCCGCAAATAAAAAACTCATGGCAAAGAAACAGGAACAGGTTTTTAAAATTCCTTTTCGGCCAAAAGCTGTCAACGTAATGGTCGCCGCCATAACCAGCTCCACCAGAACCGTAAACCACTGAGCCAACTGCGGCAAAAGAATATATAACGAATAAAGGCCGCCCAAAAGGGCGCCCAACAGTATTCTCCAGCGTTTACACGACCGGGACAAAAATCTTCCTGCGGCAAGTAACAAGAAATAATTTACGATAATGTTCAGGCAGACCAAAATATCTATGTAAATCGTGGTCATAAATAATTTCCCCCTGTGCTATTTATAGTAGCACAGAGGGAAAAGCGTTTTCTGTCAATTTGTGTTGGGAGAGGCTTATGTAGCCTCTCGAATATTTTCATCGTCCAGGCCGAAACTAATGGATAAAGCCTCGTCCACTTGATGCATGGAATAAGGATTCAAAGTTCCCATTTTTTCCTTCAAGCGGCGTTTATCCAAGGTACGGATTTGCTCTAACAAAACAACAGAATCGCGGGATAGCCCGCTGTCGTCGGCTCTCAGTTGAATATGCGTGGGTAGATTCGCTTTGGATTTCTGACTGGTGATGGCAGCGGCGATCACCGTAGGACTGAACCGATTGCCAACATTATTCTGTACGATCAAAACAGGACGGATTCCCCCTTGTTCGGAACCGACCACAGGGCTCAAATCCGCGTAAAAAATATCTCCGCGTTTTATATTCACTTTTTTCACGCTCCGAATGATTTCTAAAATTAGGCTCGTTAACGAATCTGTTAGTATTTTTGCCTTTGAGCCACCTGTTTAATCATGTTTAGAAAAATATTTCCTGTCTAATCCATAATATTAACCAGACCCCGTTTTTGACCTTAAAAAAGCCGGATGACTTGTCATCCGGCTTTTTCTCTGTTGAATTCTTCTGGATTTTTTACTCGTTCTTGCCTGCTTTCAAATGAATTTTAAATAATTTGAGGTTCTAAATTTTCTTGATATTTGCGGAAACGGCGCAAAGAAGCCATTCCCACATCATCGGTTTATCCCTTCCAAACTTTCGCTTCGATCCTATTATCCGGCATCCACCTATCCATTTTTCTTTTGGTAAAAAAATTCTTTTACCGGCGGGTACCATGCCAGCAATCCTCCGATCGCCACGGAAACCAAAAGCACTAAAACGTCGTATACTAAAAAATAAGCTGGCATCCCGACAATTCCAGCAACCTGTATCAGCCACACAACCGCGGAGACCGTGCTTATCACACTGCCCGCCACAAACAGCCACCGAACCCAGCTTATCCCGCAGCAAAGAGCGATGGAAAACCCGATTTGGACCAAAAAGGTAAAGAGATAAGTCAAATCACCACGGATAATCCAAGACAGCAGACTACCTACCACGTTCACCATTGCAATTCCATAGACGACATATCTGCCGATTTTTTCCTGTTGCTGACGGCGCCTCTGATACTTCTGGAACACTTTCTCTTTTTCCTCCCTGGAAAGGCCATCGGACTTTCCAAAGTCAGGGATCAAATCGGTTTGAGGCAAGGATAAAGCGGCTGAAACCCGTTCTAACCTGCCTACTAAATCGGCCACGCTTTCAATTTGTTCCACATTCATCTGATCCATAACTTCCAGCAGCTTCTTTTTGTGCTCCGCATCCGTTCTTAAATCCAGATGGTAAGTTTTTAGGATCTCTGGGATCTGTCCCGGATCTTTACGCATCGTTTGGATCGCCTGAATGGAAAAATAAGCTTTTCTAAGCTCCGCCGTCTGACGAAGCTCTTTCACGTTTTCCTCGGAAAAATCAAAATATTGTCTCTGGTCCATCCAGTGAGTTTTGGGGGAACAAAGCTCTTTTCCCACATAAAATCGCACGGTTCGTTCCGTCAGCCCTGTAAGCTGACAAACCTGCTTCATTTTCATCGCAGCACCTCCTCTGCTACTGGCAGTATACCAACTTACCTAAGGGAAGTGTCAATACTTTTTTGAAATCTGTGGAAAAATTCTCTTTTATTCTATTGATTGAGACTTCAAAGCGCTATCTGTCAATTCCAAAAACAGGGCCGGCAGCTCCTCGATTAAATCTGGAGCCGTCATGCCGATTTGGGATAAACGTCTAGCGCAGCGGTCTCCCGCTAAACCGTGAAGGTAAACACCGCCTGCCGCTGCCTGTTCTGGCGTTAATCCCTGAGCTAAAAAGGCTCCTATCATTCCCGCCAGCACATCGCCGCTTCCCGCTTTGGCCATGCCCGGATTCCCGGTGACATTGATATAAATTCTGCCGTCAGGACAGGCCACCACGGTTTTATTGCCTTTCAGCACCAACACCAGGTGATGCTCCACAGCGAACTTTTGGGCGTACTCCAGCCTGTGATGCTGTACATCCTGAACGGTAGTTTTCAGCAAACGGGCCATTTCTCCCGGGTGGGGAGTCAGCACCAACGGCACCTGCGCCTCTGACAGTATTTCCGGACTGAACGCTATGACGTTGAGCCCATCGGCGTCGATGACCATAGGCACCTTACTATGAACCAACAGGTACCCCACCAAACTCTGAGCCTCCTGGCTGGTGCCCAGGCCACACCCGATCAAACACGCGGTGGTTCTATGGGCCAGCTTGTCGGATAACAATTTTTCCGCTTCCGGGAGGAATATTTTCTTATCCCGCTCCGGTAAAAGCGTAAACACCGATTCCCAAACGGCGCTGGCGGCGACCGGATAGATACTCTCCGGCAGTGCCAAATCGATCAGTCCCACCCCGCATCGGGATGCCGACTGCGCGCTCATCACCGCGGCGCCCGCCATTCCTCGGCTGCCGCAAAGGGACAGCAAGTACCCAAAACTCCCCTTATTGGTATTGAGCTTTCTAGGGGCGAGAATCCGTTCCAACGCCCAGGAACCGGTGGTTTTCGCCACAAAATCACTTTCCGCATACACTTTTTCGGGTACTCCTACATGCGCTACGTGGACTTCGCCGCAATATTCCATAGCAGGACACTGCACTTGAGAAAGCTTCCACGCGGAAAAGGTAACCGTATAGTCCGCCTGGATCGCTTCGCCCGGTACCTCGCCAAAATCACAGGAGACCCCGCTGGGTAAATCTAGGCTGACCACTTTTCCCTTTGATCCGTTGACCCAGCGGATCACCGGCAGATATTCTTCCTTCACGGTTCCGTGAAATCCGATCCCGTAAATTCCATCCACAATTAGGTCAGCTTTTCTGATCTCCTCTTCCAAGCTCTCGCTCGGAAAATCAGAAAACCGTATGCCATCCGTTTTTTTCGCCTTCTCATACATGGTCAGAGCGTCGCCGGTTTTAGGCCTGCCACTTAACAAAACCACCAGCACATCGTCGCTCCATCCCGCCAAGCAGCGGGCTACTACGAAGCCATCGCCGCCGTTATTCCCACTACCGCAGAGGATCACGGTTTTCCTCCGGAACTGAGAAAGGGTTTGCTGAATGAAAGCTGATGCCTCCTGGCCCGCTCTCTCCATCAAACCCAAATAGGTACATCCGTTATCCACGGCGGACTGCTCCAGCTTTCTTGTCTGCTCACAATCTAAAATTAACATGGCAGTCTCTTCTTTCTATTCTATTGATCTATCATAGATTTTCCGCCTGCGCTGAATACGCTACTACCACGACGGCGGCGTATTCTTTGGTATGAGTAACGCTAACGGAGAAAGCCGTAAACCCGGCTTTCTCCGCTATTGCTTTTGCCCGCTCTTGTAAGCGTAAATAGGGCTTCCCGTTTTCTTGACGCAGCAATTCCACATCGCCAAGGGAAAAACCCCTGACCCCAGTGCCAATAGCCTTGGAAAAAGCCTCCTTAGCACTGAAGCTGGCCGCCACGCTTTGGGGAGGAAAGCCCCGCTTTTCCAGCTGCCGGTATTCTTCCTCTCCTAAAATCTCGCGGCAGAACCGGCTGCGCTTCATCGCCTTTTGAACACGCCCGATCTCGATCAGATCAAGTCCTGCGGAAAGCATCTCTGCCGAACACCTCCACCGCCAGCTGACGCTTGATAAAAGGCTTTAAGGCACTGAGCGTGCGCTCATCCGGTGAGAAGGTCAAAAGGATATTGCCGAACTGATTGTGACGCATGGTCAGATACCAGCAATCCTCAGCGCTTTCATCCCGGGCCGCGCTGATCCGCTTGTCATAGCGCTTCTGGGCGTGATCCGCCGCCTTGTATTTTCCCATCGTCTCGATATCCTTGGAGTCTAGATTGATAACGCGCTTTCTCTTCCTGCGGTGAATAATTTTATCAATGGTAAGATCCCCATTGGTTGCCGCGTATTCAAACTCAAGATTCATACTAGAGATCAGCCAGTATGCGCCGAAAATTGTACCAGCTACCAAAAACAAGGAAAACGTTCCTAAAAGCGGTACAAACATCGGAAGAATAATCGCAAAAACAAAACATAAAATCAAAGCCGCAAGAATAATTCCTACAATCACCGCGATATCCTTCGTGGTGTTGCGTTTTTTCACGATCTGTTCAACAAAAACGTCCATGGATGTTCCTCCCAAAATATTTTCTGCTATCCAGTATATCATAAGAAATTTCGGAATACAATGAAATTACTGTGAATATCGCTTAAGAAAAAAATCTCTTGCAAAATTCACAAAATAATGGTATATTTATTTGTAAGTTAAGAGAACGCAGTGAAAAAGGAAGTAATCCTTTAGAACAGTTTTTCAGAGAGGCTGGGTATGTTTTTCATGCTGGAAGCTCGGCTATTACCGTAAAAGGATGAAGTTCCCTTTGGAGCGGCATGGCTGAACCTTTTTTGTAGGCCATGACGGCTGGCACCGTTATCCGCCGAAAGAGTGTTTGCTCTGTTGCAAAAATTAGGGTGGTACCGCGGAGATACGTCTTCGTCCCTTTCTGTTGGGGGCGTAGGCGTTTTTTTATTGCCTGCTGACAAAATGCCCCTGTGCTCTGTCGTTAAGATAATATTGATGAGGTGAAAACAATGAAACAGCAGTTGGAAGAAATCAAAAGCCGCGCGGCCGCCGCGTTGGCCAACGCTAAGCTTCCTCAGGAAATCGATGAGCTTCGTGTAAAGTTTTTAGGCAAAAAAGGCGAACTCACCGGTATTTTAAAACAGATGGGAAAGCTTTCTCCGGAAGAGCGTCCTGTGATTGGCCAATTGGCCAATGAGGTCCGTTCCTGGATTGAAAAGGACATCGAAACCCGTTTGACGGAAATCAAGGCGAATCAGATGGCCGCCCAATTGGAAAGCGAAAAACTGGATGTAACCCTTCCTGGAAAGCGTCCCCTGTTTGGCGCCAAACATCCCTTATCCATTGTTCTGGATGAAATCAAAGAAATTTTCATTGGTATGGGCTTTGAAATCGCCGACGGTCCCGAGGTGGAAACCGATTACTATAACTTCGAGGCATTAAACATTCCCAAGGATCATCCAGCTCGGGATACCCAGGATACTTTTTATATCAACGAGAACATCCTGCTCAGAACCCAGACTTCTCCCGTTCAGGTCCGTGTGATGGAGCAGAAGAAGCCTCCCATCCGGATCATCTCTCCCGGACGGGTTTACCGGTCTGACGCGCTGGACGCCACCCATTCTCCTCTGTTCCACCAGATCGAGGGCCTAGTGGTGGACAAAGGAATTACCTTCGCCGATCTGAAGGGCACCCTGGAGACCTTTATCAAACGTCTCTACGGTGAGGATTCTGTGGTGCGGTTCCGCCCTCATCACTTCCCCTTTACTGAACCCTCCGCCGAGGTAGACGTTCAGTGCTTTAACTGTAAAGGTGAGGGCTGCCGTCTCTGTAAGGGCGAGGGCTGGATTGAGATTTTAGGCTGCGGTATGGTACATCCCAAGGTGCTCTCCAACTGCGGTATCGATCCTGAGGTTTACAGCGGCTTCGCGCTGGGCATGGGATTGGAGCGTGTGGTAATGCGCCGTTATAATATCGATGACATCCGGTTGTTCTATGAGAACGACGTGAGATTTTTGAAGCAGTTTTAAGGAAGGAGGACAAAGAAAATGAATTTATCTATGAAATGGCTCAGCGAATTTGTCACTTTAGATCCTATGTCCCCCAGAGAGTTCGCAGAGGCGATGACCATGAGCGGCTCAAAAGTCGAGGGCTGGGAAATCGAAGGGGAAAAAATAGATAAGGTCGTGGTAGGCCAGATACTTTCCATTGAGAAACATCCCGATGCCGATAAGCTGGTAGTATGCCAGGTAAACGTCGGCGGTGAGGCCCCTATCCAGATTGTCACCGGCGCCAGAAATCTGATGGTTGGCGACAAGGTACCGGTTGCGTTAGACGGCTCTACCCTGGCTAACGGCACCCAGATTAAAAAAGGTAAGCTGAGAGGTGTGGAAAGCTGCGGCATGATGTGCTCGCTGGGCGAGCTTGGTCTGACTGCTCATGATTTCCCCTACGCTATTGAGGACGGTATTTTTGTTCTTCAGGAAGAATGCGAATTAGGACAGGATATCCGTTCCGTGATTGGATTGAACGACACCGGTGTGGAATTTGAAATCACTTCCAACCGTCCGGATTGCTTCTCCGTCATTGGTTTGGCCAGAGAGGCCGCCGCGACTTTCAACAAGGAATTAAAACTTCACACTCCTGTGGTCAAAGCTGGACACGGCGACTGTACCGGCTTACTGGATGTAAAAATCGAAGCTCCCGATCTGTGTCCCATTTATTCCGCCAGAATCGTGAAAAATGTAAGGGTCAAGCCCTCTCCCCGCTGGCTGCGGGAGCGGCTGCGGGTCATGGGTGTCCGTCCTATCAACAATATCGTGGATATCACTAACTATGTCATGCTGGAATACGGCCAACCCATGCACGCCTTTGATCTGAGAACCATCGACGAAGGAAAAATCCGGGTACGCCGGGCGAAAAACGGCGAAAAAATCACCACTCTGGATGACACCAACCATGTGCTCACCGACAATCAGCTGGTGATCGCCGACGCCAACAAGCCGGTAGCTATCGCCGGCGTAATGGGCGGCGAATACAGCGGCATTGTGGACGACACTACCACTATTGTTTTTGAGTCGGCGAATTTCTCGGGCAGCTCTGTCCGGATCACCGCCAGAGACCAGGGAATGAGAACCGATGCTTCTTCCCGCTATGAAAAGGGATTGGATCCCAACAACTGCATTCCCGCTTTGAACCGTGCCTGCGAGCTGGTAGAACTGTTGGATGCCGGTGATGTGATGGATGGCATCATTATGGATGACCATTCCAAAACAGAACCTCGAAAAATCCCCTTGGAAGCGGAATGGATTAATCGGTTCCTGGACTTAAATCTCTCAGAAGAAGAGATGAAAAAGATTTTGGCCAAACTAGGTTGCCAGTTCGACGGTGATCTTGTGATCGTCCCCACTTATCGGCCCGACCTAGTCCATAAAGCGGATATCGCCGAGGAAATCGCCCGTTTTTATGGATACAATAAGATTCCATCCACCTCTATCCGTGGCGGGGCACAAGGAAAATATTCTGCCCGCCAGAAATTCGATCAGACCATCGCCCGGACCATGCTGGCTTGCGGTTTGAGCGAGATCATGACGTATTCTTTCGTTTCCCCCAAGGTTTACGATAAAATTCTGGTGCCCGCGGATTCTCCCCTACGCAAAAGCGTGGTAATCAGCAATCCTCTGGGAGAGGATACCAGTATTATGCGGACTACAGCTCTTCCCTCCATGCTGGAAATTTTACAGCGGAACTACAACAATCGTAACGCTTCCGCCCATCTGTTTGAAATCGCGCGGGAATACATTCCCACCACGGAAAACGAACTGCCTGTGGAAAAAAACAAGCTGATCTGCGGTTTTTACGGCGGCGACGGTTTAGACTTTTTCACTGTGAAAGGCGTCGTGGAAGCGTTATTCGGTCAAATCTCCTTGTATGACTGGGAGATTGAGGCGGTCAGTGACCAGTTCGCCTTCCATCCCGGACAATGCGCCAAGCTTTCCGCCGGAGACGACGTGCTGGGATATTTTGGCCAAATTCATCCCAAGGTGACGGAAAATTACGGAATTGATGAGAGAGTGTATGCGGTGACCTTAGATGTGGATCTGCTGTTCCGCCACGCTTCTCCGGAAAAGCAATACCATCCCCTGCCTAAATTCCCGGCCGTTACCAGAGACCTGGCACTTCTGTGTGAGGAGAGCATACCCGTGCTGGCGCTGGAAAAAGCCATTCAATCCGCCTGCGGTCAAATTTTGGAATCCATCAAGCTGTTTGATGTATACCAGGGCAAGCAGATCGCCGCGGGACAAAAGAGCGTAGCCTTTAATATTACACTGCGCTCTGCTGACAGCACTCTCGG
The DNA here is from genome assembly GCA_959596515.1 of uncultured Oscillospiraceae bacterium. Classification (GTDB taxonomy): domain Bacteria; phylum Bacillota; class Clostridia; order Oscillospirales; family Acutalibacteraceae; genus Clostridium_A. The sequence goes on along the minus strand of CAUFXR010000015.1, from coordinate 17,597 downwards.
AGAAGAACAGGTCAATGCCGCTATGAAACGGATTATGGAAGCGCTGGAAAAAATGGACGTCAAGCTGAGGACTTAATGCTGAAAAAGTCAATTCACGATCAAAATTTCCTGTCTCTATCGGAAGGCTTGTGGGGTTACTGCTGTTTTTTTCACACAGCCTGATGCCGAGTCTGAAAAGCGTTTGAAAACCATAGAATAAATTTTTGAACGGAAACATTTCAGAAACTTTGTTCATAATTTATACTTGAAATTCTTGGCTGCCTATTGTATCATGACAATATCGGAGGTGATTCCATGCATGATAAGACCATGACTTTTTCCCTTGGAACAGATCGGGAAGGCGATATCAAACGGGTGCTAACCATCGTTTATGACGCTCTGCGGGAAAAAGGTTACAACCCTATCAATCAAATGGTGGGTTATATTTTATCTGAAGATCCAACTTATATTACAACACACAACAACGCTCGCAGTCTTATCCGCAGGATTGACCGTGACGAGCTTCTCCAAGTGCTTTTAAAATCTTATTTAGACGGATAAAACCTATCAAATCGCAGTAAAATAAGGGCTGTAGTCTACAGCCCTTATTTTTGTGCTTTACCAAACGACTTTTTTGTGCTATAATTATGATCTTATAGGAGATTGAAAACGTAGAATTTCAATAGAAAAATTTACAGGAGGTTTTAGACGAATGGGAAAAACAGAATATCTTACCTATAAAGGGAAACCTTTGGTTCGCTGTGGAAATACCCTTTATTACGGAAGTATGGCAGACAAATACGTGATTAAAATGGATATTAAAGATACCAAAAAATCGGTGGATTTGGATGTGGGAACCAAAGTTACTGTGCAGTTGATGTATACCGATCCGAACATCCGGACCAGAAAGCAGATTGTGAAATCCAGTGAAAAGCCAGGACTCTACCTGGCGCTGGATATCGCCGACGCGTGGCTGACCAGGGCTTTGGCGGAATAAGCTATAAAAAGCGGAATCCATCACTAAACAAAGCTTGACCGGAAAATAAGGTAGCGAGAAAAAGAGCCGACGGAAAAATCCGTCGGCTCTTTTTTTACTTTTCGCTTTGTTTTCCCTGATTATTTCAAGAAATTCTAAGCTACACCCCGCAGTAAATTCCAAGCTATACCCCGCAGGTTTTAGATCGGATCTCGCTACCTTTTAGGACGAATCGTTTTCATTTTCGATCTAATCCCTTTATTTTTTAGAACGAGGCATTCCTAAACTCGACCGCTTCGCTTTTTATGGAACGCTTTTTTAATGAGGGCTCGGAAAGGAGGTCGCACTTACTGAATCCCGATTCTTCCGATATCCGTTCGGTAATGGGCGCCGTCAAAGGAAATCCTTTCCACAGCGTCATAGGCTTTCTCCAGAGCTTCGTCCAGGGTAGTACCGCAGGCAGTGACCCCCAGTACTCTGCCTCCATTGGTGAAAAACTTTCCATCCCGATACGCGGTGCCGGCGTGATAAACCGTAGCGCCGTCGATCTGGCCATTTTCGTCCAATCCTTTAATTTCAATGCCCTTGGGATAGGATTTTGGATAACCGCCACTGGCCATAACCACACAGGCCGCCGCCTCATCGGACCACTGAATGTCAAGGTCTTTCAGCGTACCATCAATACAGGCATCCAAAATATCCAACAAATCAGTTTTCAATCTAGGAAGAACCACCTGGGTCTCCGGATCGCCGAACCGTGAATTGTATTCTATGACCTTTGGGCCGTCCTTGGTCAGCATCAGGCCGAAATACAGACAACCCTGGAACGGCCTTCCCTCCTCTCGCATGGCTTTGATGGTAGGCTGGAAAATTTCTTTCATGCATCTTTGGGCCATTTCCTCGCTGTAATGGGGATTCGGGCTGATCGTTCCCATACCGCCGGTATTAAGGCCCTGGTCGCCGTCGTAGGCGCGTTTATGATCTTTAGAGGAAACCATGGGCACTACGGTTTTCCCGTCGGTAAAGGACAGCACCGACACCTCAGGCCCGGTGATAAATTCTTCCACTACTATCTGATTGCCGGAAGCGCCGAAAATTTTATCCTCCATAATGGAGTGAACCGCGTCTTTAGCCTCTTCCAGGCTCTGGCAGATGACCACACCTTTGCCCAGCGCAAGACCGTCGGCCTTTACTACCACAGGAAACTGATCCTGAGCTGTAATGTAAGCCATGGCCTTCTGAGGCTCACTGAACACCTCGTACCCAGCGGTGGGGATTCCATATTTTTTCATCAGGTTTTTGGAAAACACCTTGCTGCTCTCAATGACAGCAGCGTTCTTTCGAGGGCCAAAGGCCCGGATTCCCGCCTGTTCCAGGGCATCTACCATACCGGCGGCCAGCGGATCATCAGGCGCCACAAACACCAAATCAATTTTTTTCTCTTTCGCGAACGTCACAACGCCGTCAATATCCTCCACGGAAATATTAACACAGACAGCGTCTTTTGAAATGCCGCCGTTTCCCGGCGCGCAGTAGATCTCCTCACACCGGGGGCTTTCCTTCAGCTTGCGGATTAAAGCGTGCTCTCTGCCGCCGGATCCGACCATTAAAATACGCATAAGGTTTCCTCCCATTAATGATGGAACAGGCGAATACCGGTAAAGGCCATCGCGATGTTGTATTTGTCACAGGTTTCGATGACGTTATCGTCGCGGATCGATCCGCCGGGCTGGGCGATATACTGTACGCCGGACCGATGAGCCCGTTCGATGTTGTCACCAAAGGGGAAGAAAGCATCAGAACCCAAAGCGACACCACTCAAAGTTTTCAGCCATTCCTTTTTTTCTTCTCTGGACAGAGGCTCCGGTTTCACGGTAAAGAACTGTTCCCAGATACCGTCAGCCAGCACATCCATATAATCATCGGAAATATAGACATCAATGGTATTATCCCGGTCAGGACGACGAATATCCGCCTTAAAGGGCAGGGACAGTACCTTGGGATGCTGCCGCAAATACCAGATATCCGCTTTATTGCCCGCTAAACGAGTGCAGTGAATCCGGCTCTGCTGGCCCGCCCCGACGCCGATCGCCTGACCGTCTTTCACGTAGCACACGGAATTAGACTGGGTGTATTTCAGGGTGATCAAAGAAATCAACAAGTCGATTTTAGCGTTTTCCGGCAGTTCCTTGTTTTGGGTCACCACATTGGAGAGAAGTTCCCCGTCAATTTTCAACTCGTTTCTGCCCTGCTCAAAGGTAATACCGTAAACATCTTTATGCTCTACGGGAGCCGGCTGATAATTCTCGTCGATTTGAATAATGTTGTAGGTGCCTTTCCGCTTGGATTTTAAAATTTCCAATGCCTCATTGGTATAACCCGGAGCGATAATACCGTCAGAAACCTCCCGCTGGATGATTTTAGCGGTCGGCACATCACACACCTCGGACAAAGCGATAAAATCGCCGTAAGAGGACATACGATCCGCGCCTCTGGCCTTGGCGTAAGCGCAGGCCAAAGGAGAAAGCTCTCCCAGATCATCCACAAAATAGATCTTTTTCAGCGTATCCGTCAAGGGGGTCCCTACAGCGGCGCCAGCCGGGCTGACGTGCTTAAAGGAAGCCGCCGCCGGCAGTCCGGTGGCCTGCTTCAACTCCTTCACCAGCTGCCAGGAGTTAAAGGCGTCTAAAAAGTTGATGTACCCGGGTTTGCCGTTTAACACCGTGATGGGCAGGTCTCCTCCATCCTTCATAAAAATTTTAGACGGCTTTTGATTGGGATTACAGCCGTACTTCAGCATTAATTCGTTTGCCATGAAAGTTTCCTCCTTATTGATTCTTATTCACGATTCTGGTCTCGCAGCTTCCCGTTTCCAGATCGATAAATCTGGTGAACAGGGAGACCTTATTGTCCTGATTAAGGCTTTTCCATACACTGGCGGTGAACGTATCCAAGTCGCCTTCAATGGTCACCGGAGTAGGTTCTCCCTCAAAAGATGGGATCGGGTTTCCGTCGCAGCGATAAGTATGGATAAAATGTCCAACACCGTTTTCCGGCTGAGCGTAGTCAAAGAAGAAACGCTGCACCGAATCCGGATTCCCGTTGGCGCTTTTTAAGATGGAAAGCTGATAGGAAAAGCGATCCTTTAACCGCACCACGCCGCTGATTCTCGGCGTATAATTAGGGGCATCCGGCTCAAAAGTTCGGGTTCGCAGGGCATCCTCAAAGGTTTTTCCCGCTTTCAGGAAATCATAAATTGTGTCTGTCTGATCACCGTTGGTGACAATGGTTACCTCTTCCAGCTTCAGAACCGGATTGTAGATAATTAAAGACGGATCCACCAGCTTTGCCGGATCAAAGGCCTCGGTCTTGATTCCGCCTCTATTGTTTTCCGAAAAAATCCGGTTACGGCTGTTTTCACTTCTACCCATAATGAAATAAGCGATGACGGCATATCTGCCATCCTGGCTTCTCCCCAGCACAATACCTCTGCCTGGGTAAGTATTGGAGCTCAGTTCCTCATAAAGTCTCACTGGATTCATTTTCACATTCTCTCCTCTTCTCAATCATATCGGCAAAACTAACGGCTGCTTAACCGGCCCTAGGGCACTGATCCTTACCAGGCCAAGCGCCGTTTCAAAGCTTTCGCGCCATCCGGTTTCCAAAGCGTTTCGTCTTCACTACACCTACCGCAAGGCTGTCTATAAAAATCAAGCCATCACGGAAAGCCTAAAGAAAACAGAACCGTAATTTTATTTCAGCCATTTGGGATATCTTAAACTGATCCGGCTGATATCGTCTTATTTTCCCCGATGCGGAATTTAATCCATCACAATGGCCTTGCCATCCTGAATTTTAATTTTTCCGTCACAGAACAAAGAAACCGCTTTGGGAAGAATCTCCCATTCCGCCTGCTCCATCACCCGTCTTTGCAGGATCTCAGGCGTATCGCCGTTTCGCACTTCTACAGCTTTCTGCAAAATAATGGCACCGCCATCGGCCACCTCATTGACAAAATGAACTGTCGCCCCGGTTACCTTAACCCCATATTTCAGTGCCGCCTCATGGACCCGAAGTCCATAATAACCTTGTCCGCAGAAAGAAGGTATCAAGGCCGGATGGACATTAATCATCCGGTAATCGTAAGCTTTCGCTACCCTTTCGCTTAAAATTGTCATAAAACCCGCCAACACCACCAGGTCGACGTGATGCTTCTCCAGCAGACCCAGTAATGCGTCATCATAAGCGCCCTGAGTAGAAAATTCCTTTCGCACCAGCACCTCTGTCGCCACCCCGGCTTTTTTCGCCCGCTCCAGAGCATAGGCCCTGGGATTGCTGGCGATCACGCAGGCAAAGCAGCCATTTGGGATTTCTCCACGGGCTTTGGCATCCAGCATGGCCTGCAGGTTAGTGCCGCCGCCGCTGACCAGAACAGCGATATTCAGCATAGAATCACGCCCTCGTCTCCGGACACTACCTCGCCCAACACCACGGCCTTTTCTCCGGCCGCCTCAATGGCCTCCACGGCCTTTTGGGCGTCATTTTTATCCACAACAACGCACATGCCAATGCCCATATTAAAGGTGTTGAACATATCCCGCTCCGGAATATTGCCGGTTTTGGCCATGACTTCAAAGACCGGCAGCACCGGTACCACTGTTTTTTCAATTTTCGCGGTCAGGCCATCGGTCATCATGCGGGGAATATTCTCGTAAAAACCGCCGCCGGTAATATGGGAGATAGCCTTCACCGGACAGGCGGAAATCAAACTTTCCACAGCCTTCACGTAAATCTTGGTAGGGGTCAAAAGCTCTTCTCCCAAGGTTTTGCCGAATTCTGGCATATACTGCTTGGCGGAGTTTTCGTCAATGTTGAAAATCTTGCGAACCAAAGAAAAGCCATTGGAGTGAACGCCAGAACTGCGAATGCCGATAATGGCATCGCCCACCTTCATCTGGGTGCCGTCGATCATTTTCTTCCGGTCCACAATGCCCACGCTGAAGCCAGCCACATCGTATTCATCTACCGGGTAGAAACCGGGCATTTCCGCGGTCTCACCACCAATCAGGGCACAGCCAGACTGGACACATCCTTCCGCGATGCCGGAAACGATTTCGGCTACCCGCTCAGGATAATTCTTTCCTACGGCGATATAATCCAGGAAAAGCAACGGCTTAGCCCCGACGCAGATCACGTCGTTGACGCACATGGCCACGCAGTCGATACCGATGGTATCATGCTTATCCAGCAAAAAGGCAATTTTCAGTTTTGTCCCCACGCCATCGGTACCGGAAACCAAAATAGGCTGTTCCATGCCGGTAAGATTCGGCTGAAACAAACCGCCAAACCCGCCGATGCTGGAAATCGCACCCTCGGTCTTTGTTCTGGCCACATGTTTTTTCATCAAATCCACTGCGCGATAACCCGCGGTTACGTCTACACCCGCAGCTTTATAGCTGTCACTGAAGCTCTTCATATGAGAGTCCCTCCGTTATTCTGTCATATTATTTTTCCAGCTTTTTGCTGAATTTATCTTCTCTATGTTCCTCGGAAACCGGAATAGGATAATTCCCGCTGAAACAGGCGTCACAGATCCCCAAATGACTGTTTTTTGCGATAGAACGCACGCCTTCGATACTGAGATATCCTAAGGAATCCACATCCAGATAGCACCGGATATGTTCTAAATCCATTTCCCGGGCAATCAAATTATTTTTGGAACTGATATCCGTTCCGAAATAGCAGGGATACAGGAAAGGCGGCGAGGAAACCCGCATATGCACTTCCCTGGCCCCGGCTTCCCGCAGAATTTTGACAATATAGGCGCTGGTGCCGCCGCTGACGATAGAATCATCGATAAGAACCAGCCTTTTTCCGCGCACTGATTCTTTCAGCGCGGTCATTTTCACCCGGACAGAATTCTCCACCAGTTCCCGCTTACCGTAAATAAAGGCCCGACCTGTATATTTATTCTTTAACAATCCGTAGCCAAAAGGAATACCGGAAACCTGAGAGAATCCCAAAGCGGCGTCCAATCCAGAATCCGGCACGCCGCAGACCATATCCGCTTCCACCGGATGTTCCTCCGCCAAAATTTTCCCAGCTTCCTGACGGGCGATATTCACGCTGACCCCATCCACAATAGAATCCGGACGGGAAAAATAAACGTACTCAAAAATGCAGAGAGAAGTTTTCCGACCACATCGTGCCTTAACGCTTTTCAAACCCTCTTTATTGATGACGATAATCTCCCCCGGCTCCACATCACGAATAAATTCCCCGCCTACACTGTCAAAAGCGCAGCTTTCCGAAGCAAGCATATAACTGTTGCCGCACTTTCCCAGAGCCAACGGGCGGAACCCCTGAGGATCTCTAGCTCCCACCAGCTTGCCGGGAGTCATTACGATTAAGGAATAAGCCCCCTCCAGTTTGTCCATAGCAAGCTCTACAGCCTGTTCAATGGTACCCGTATTAAGACGCTGACGAGCGATGGTATAAGCGATCATTTCCGCGTCGGTGGTGGTTTGGAAAATGGCTCCGCCTTCCTCCAGTTCCGCCCGGACCTTGGAAAAATTACTGAGAGCGCCGTTATGAGCGATCACCAGCGGTCCTTTCACATACCGCATAGATAGCGGCTGCGCACTGACCCGATCTCGCTTGTCGCTGGAAGCATCCCGAACATGGCCTACAGCCATCTGGCCCTGGCCCAGCTCTTCCAGGTTGCTCTCATGAAACACTTCCGGCACCATACCGACATCCTTATAAAAGCTGATCTTTCCATTTTGATTCACAGCGATTCCGGCACTGGCCTGTCCTCTATGCTGAAGAGCATAAAGAGCCAAATAAGTCTTTTCCGCTATATCTAAATTGTCCTGATTGTAAATGCCAAACAGCCCGCATTCTTCATGAGGCTTACCCAACATAGCTTTCCCTCCTGAAAATTACAGCTCCTTGACTTTCTCCTGAATCGCCTGATCTTTCGCGATCACACCCTGGGCCATTTGCTCCTTCATCGTTTCCAGCTTTTCAGAAAGCTCCTCACAGGAAAGGGCCAAAATCTGGATCGCAAGCAGTGCCGCGTTATCCGCACCGTCGATAGCCACGGTAGCTACCGGGATCCCCTTGGGCATCTGCACGGTAGCCAGCAAAGCGTCTAATCCATCCAAGGTGGAGGATTTAATCGGAATACCGATCACAGGCAGAGTAGTATGGGCCGCCAACACACCGGCAAGATGGGCCGCCTTTCCCGCTGCCGCAATAATAACCCCAAAGCCATTCTCTTTCGCCTGAGAGGAAAACTGAGCGGCCTCCTCTGGTGTTCTATGGGCAGACATGACATGTACTTCCACCGGTACTCCATAAGACTTCAAGGTTTTCACCGCGCCAGACACTGTGGGAAAGTCACTGTCACTTCCCATGATAACCGCTACTTTTTTACAATCCGCCATTTTCTTTCTCTCCTTCGCTCATTCACAAAAATACAGGCTGCAGCACAAAAAAGCCGCAGCCTGCCCGTTAACCTTTTAATCCGAGATTTCTTGCGATTTCGCCATGAATTTTGATTCGAAACATCGTCATGAACCCCATCGCGCAGTCCTCCCAGAATTCTACATTATATAATTTATTCTATTGCAATTCGGCTTGAAATTCAACCCTTATTTTTCTAGGTGTATCAACATTTTAAATCGAACATATTTTCCGATTTCGGTATATATGACTATTTTTTTAAATTAATAGAGCCATTTTAGAACCACGGTTCAGCGCATTTCTTCCAGCTTCTGAGCCACTTCCTCCTGTTTGCTTGGATACAAATGAGCATAAGTGTTTAATGTTGTTTCTACGCTCTCATGTCCTAATCTTTCGGCAATCAAAACCGGACTGAAACCCATCTCTATTAATAAGCTTGCGTGGCTGTGTCTCAGATCGTGGATTCTAATTTTCTTCACGCCTGATTTATCGCAAGCCTGTTGCATAGCATATTCTAAGACGTTTCTAGTGAATGGAAATACTCTGTCATCATCGGCAAGGCCGTACATTCGACTGATATAATCTTCCAGCTCCGCACAAAGGAATTGCGGGATTGTGATTGTCCGCTTGCTCTTTGTGGTTTTAGGCTCTGTGATTACGTCTTCCCCCTCTATCAGTTGGTAGGACTTATTGACCCTTATAACCCCGGCTTTTGTGTCTATATCGGATTTATACAAGGCGGTCAATTCTCCTACCCTCATTCCGGTATAGTACAGAGTTTCAAAGGCGGCAAAGAAACGTGGTTCCTTTTTGAGTGCCTCCGCAAATCGGCTGTATTCGTCTTTTGTCCAGAACTGCATTTCCTCCGCCTTGTTTTTTCCCATGCTCCCAGCCTTTTTACAAGGGTTTTCCGTTAGGCTGTAATATTTCACCGCATAGTTAAAAAGGGCTGTAAGCTGATTATTGACAATTTTAAGATAGGTTGGAGCGTACCCCTCCCCTATCAATTCATTTTGCCATTTCCTGATATCGGCTGCGGTGATCTCATTTAATGGCTTACTGCCTAGATACGGCTTAATTTTCAGGTCAAACAGCGCCCGCTTATTTACCATCGTGGACTTTCTGAGCCTGTGGGACATATCCTCCAGGTACAGATTGGAAAAAGCCGACAAACTCATATTGACGCTAGCCGTTTGCATTTGGAGAAAATCCCGCTCCCATTCCAGTGCTTCCCGCTTCGTTGCAAATCCGCGTTTTTTCTTTTTCTTTCTGGCTCCCGTCCAGTCTGTATAATAAAACTGTGCTATCCACGTGCCCCGCTTTTCGTCTTTATTTGCAGGCATAAAAGATCACCACCATTATTTATATCTTGTCCCCCGCCCCCTCTCGTGGTATAATCATAACCACAAAGGGGGTATATAAATGGACGTTGAAACCAAAGAAATGTTGCAAGCTATTATCGCAGGCATGGACGGCTTAGAAAAAAGACTTAATGAAAACATCAAGGAAGAAATTAGAGGTGTAAAAATCCTCATCGAAAACGATGTCTCCAAGCGCATTGATTCCCTGTTTGATGGGTATAAGCTAGCCCATGAAAAGCAATGGGAACTTGAAAGAAAGGTTGAGCAGTTGGAAAAACGCCTGGAAGCTCTGGAAGCAAAGGCCGGTTAACTTCATATAAATTTTATTAGCCGAGGGTTTATGCCCCCGGCTTTTTTTTGTTACCCTTTTCGCCTTGTATGGCTAAAATCTCACGGTCGAATTTTCGGCCGCCAAATACGCTCGCCTTGAACGGCGAACACAAAGGCAACCAACACACAAGTTTGGAATGTGGTCAAAGTGACGCCATTCCAGAGTATATTTGATTCACTAGGCCGCCTAGATTAAATCCAGCCAGCTTAGAAAGTTCTTCGTCGGTTCGCATTTGGACTTCGTCAGATTTCTGACTAAGTCCACTTTTGTACTGGTTACCATAAAATTCTGCTTGCTTCTCTTTCGCCTTTGCCTGGATCACGTTTTTCATTTTCAAGGCCAATTCGGAACACACCTTATTTTTCGCTACAAGGGCGATTCAGGTGTCTTTGTCACTTTGGTATGTCGGTATATTAGTAAGTTCCTGAACACGCTTAGCGGCCTCCTCTTGGCCTGTTTCGTTAAGTCTGTTAAAAGCAAGATTCATTTGTCTGCGCCAAGCTGCAGATTTATCACCGGTTTCTAAATAATGCGGAATACTGCCTTTTTCATATCCCATTAATTCGGATGTTGATATTTCTAGTGCATTAGCGATTTTTTCTAAAATTGGTTTTGTCACAATTCGACTATCATTCTCATAACGCCTTAAACTCATCATGGAAACGCCAATCTTTTTTGCAAGTTTTTCTTGTGTAAAACCGGCTTGCTTCCTGGCTAATTTTATCCGTTCACCTATCGTGGCCATATTAACACCCCCATTGTTATTAAGCATATCATAATCAGAACAAAAAAGGAACAATTTTTTAAAAAATAAAGGGGTTAAACCTTGACATGGAACGAATTTGGTACTATAATATAGAAAACGGAACATTTTCGGAACAATTTGAATGTGCTTTATGGAGGTGAAAATTGTGAAAGCAAACCGGAAAAAGCTTGAACTAGCAATGGCAAGAGCCTGTATGGATTCCAGAGACCTGTCAAAAAAGGCAAATATACCAAGACCAACACTCAACAACGCCATAGTCGGAAAAGGTGTGAGACCTTCAACAATCGGTAGAATTGCTAAAGCTTTATGTGTCGATGTAACTGAGATCATCGAAACGGAGGTGTAAAGCATGGGAAACAAGTATTATATTGACGCTGAAGAGGTCGCAAAAGCTCTTGACGTTCACACCACTACAGCTTACCGGATTATTAAAGAACTCAATGAGCAGTTAAAGGCGCAAGGGTTTATTGTAGTCGCTGGCAAATGCCCGCGCAAGTATTTCAATGAGCACTATTACGGCGGGATTGATGGTGATTCCGATGAATGAACTAACCACAGCGATCTTTATAATCTCTCTTGTATTGAACGCACTACTTGCCGGCGGATACATCGAGGAGCGGCGAAAAGATGGGAAGTGATTGAAACTGACCTTGAATGAATTTCTTCCACGGTTAAAAGGCGTAACCAAAGGAAGCGGAAACCAATACTATGCCAAGTGTCCGGCACATGAAGATCAACGCGCCAGCCTATCAGTTTCCGAGGGAGACGATGGCAGAATACTGTTAAATTGTCATGTGGGCTGTACGCCTCAGGAAATCGTCAGCGAGCTTGGATTAACCATAAATGACCTTTTCCCTGACAATAGAACCGCACCCGCCCCCAAGCCTGAAATCGTGGCAAGGTATAATTACACTGATATTGACGGCAATCTATTGAACCAGAAAACACGCTTTTCTGATAAGTCTTTCTCATGGAGCCATAAAGAAAATGGGAAATGGACTAGAGGACACAAAGGGGAACCAGTATTGTATAATCTTCTCGCCCTGAAATCAGGCGGGACGGTTTACGTCGTTGAGGGAGAAAAAGACGTGGAAACCATGAAAAGGAATGGGTTTACAGCCGTCTGTGGTGCTAACGGCGCAGGCCCCGGGAAATGGTTACCACAATATACAGAAGCCCTAAAAGGCCGCAACGTTGTTGTTATCCCGGATAACGATAAAATAGGAAAAGACTTTGCGGTCGAAACCTGCAACGCTTTAATAGGCCATGCTGCAAGCGTTAAAATGATTAACTTAACAGACGAATGGAGCGGCTTGCCTGAAAAGGGCGATATTTCCGACGTGTTTCAGATGGACAAGCCCGAGGACGTTTTAATTAAGCTGGATGCGCTTATCACGGTCACGAAAGAATGGGAGCCAACGGCTGGAGAAACCAGGAATGATATAGAGGACGATTCTTTTCTCTCCTGCTTCAAAACATTGGACGAATTTGAGGAAGAGGAAGCGACCTGGATTATTCCGGGGTGGATTCCAGAGGGACAAATAACACTAATGGCGGCTGATGGCGGCGTTGGTAAAACTACAGTTTGGTGTAATCTTATTTCGGCGGTAAGTAATGGGGCCTCATGTATCCTAGACCCGCCCGGATATACACGCAAGCCGGAAAAAGTTGGTTTCTTGACCACGGAGGACAGCGTAAGAAAGAAACTAAAAAAGAAGCTGCGCCTTGCAGGAGCAAACCTGAAAAACATTATAAGCCCCGATTTTCTGAAAGATGAAGACGGACAACTGCGTGACATGAAATTCGGAAGCGATAAAATGAAGCAGTTTATAAGCAGCTTCCGGCTTGTTTTATGTGTCTTTGACCCGGTGCAAGGGTTCGTCCCTCCTGATATCAATATGGGCAGCAGAAACGCCATGCGGGACTGTATGGCCCCGCTAATTAGCCTTGGTGAAGAATATGGGACAACCTTTCTGGTAGTGTGCCACACCAACAAGCGCAAGGGTGCTTATGGACGGGATCGGATCGCAGACAGCGCCGATCTGTGGGATATTGCCCGATCGGTTATCATGGCGGGCTTTACCGAAGACCAGGGAATCCGATACCTATCGAATGAAAAAAATAATTATACCGAATTGCAGGAAACCATTTTATTTTCTATCGATCAGGACGGATTAATTCAACGCGAGGGAACCTCTTGGAAGCGTGACAAGAACTATATAGCAGATGCCGCAGTCGCAACGTCAGCGCCCAAGCGTGACGATTGCAAGGAATACATACTTCACGCACTGGACGAGGCCGGCGGTTCTATGAAAACCAAAGACCTGGAAGAACAAGCAAAGGAAGCCGGATACAGTTTTAGAACAACCCGCAGAGCAAAAGATGATCTAAAGAAAAACGGCGATATAAAGTATTTTGCCACCGGATTTTCAAAAGAAAAAACGTGGTACATAGAAAAGGTTAAATTCGCAGAAACGCCGGAAGATTTTACAGGCCCATTTGACAGCTAACCCCGTCAGGAACACCCAGGTGGACGAATAAGAGTAAAAAACCTGATTATTACTATGTTTTTCTTTATTTGACCAGGTGGTCAAGTAAGAGGATAAAATGGTCAAATAAGCGTTGCTTACTCGCCCATGTGGTCAAGTAAGCTAGGCCGCATGAATACTAGCTTTTTTGTTTACTTGACCATGTTCTGTGTCTCTGACGGTAAAAGGTCAAATAAGTACATATTTGAAAGGAGCTAACACAATGAGTTACTATACCACGTGCCCTAACTGCGGCGCACATTTAGACCCAGGGGAAAAGTGTGATTGTGTCCAGATAAAAGAAAAAGCACCTGCAACGCCCGCCAGCGTCACAAGTGCAAACCTCAATAACCATAACCACGATACCACGAATCCCGCAAAAAATCAACCCTTTAAAATTTCTGAATACCTAGAATATTGCGCCCATGTAGGGAAACAGCCAAATCAAAGATTAATTGAATTTATGGAATCAAATAATGAGCCGTATCAATATTCCGAAAAAGTGCGTAATGATTGGGAATTAATAGAAGAAATAACCGCATTTTCTCCATCGGATCGCGACGATATAATCGAACTCATTGAGTTTTTTGTCTGGAAAAACCAACGGAAGAAATCACACATAGCAGCAATACCCCCCGGGTAAGCCTGCTAAACTTACAACCTTAGGGACCGGCGGGGGTAACTTTTTCCAACTCTGGAATGAACACACATTAAAGGGGTTAATGAGAATAAGGCCAATCGGCTTTATTTGATAAATATAAGGCATTTGTCAGAGGACATTTGCCACGCCAGAGGGCAAAACCATCAAATTGAAATGAGGTGTTAATATTTTAAGTTCTAAAGACGGAAGACAATACCGCGCCTTTGATTTACAACCAGAGGGAAATAAAATTGAAGGTTATGCGGTTGTCTTTGAGCAAAAAACTTTATTGGACCGTGATCCTTTCACTGGGACTGAATTTTTTGAAGTGATTAGCAAAAACGCCTTTGACGGTTGCGACATGAGCGACGTTGTTTTAAATGTCGATCACGAGGGCGCACCCATCGCAAGAACTAAGGCCGGAAATTTGGTTTTACAAGTTGATGACCACGGATTGAAAGTGTCCGCAACTCTTACCACGACCAGAGGGCGCGAGGTATGGGAAGAAATCCAGGCCGGAAACCTGTCTAAAATGTCTTTTGCTTTCAATATTGAAGAGCAAAGCTACAATAAGGCAGAACGGACAAACACAATAACTAAAATCGGGAAGCTGTGGGATGTTGCCGTGGTGACATTCCCTGCCTATGAGCAGACTTGTGTTTTTGCCAGATCGGGCGCTGCTGGACACATTGCGGAAGAGCAACGCGCTTATGTCCATAGAAAACTAGCAGACATGGGGAAAAAGGTTCTCCCTCCGATCCCTGAAATGAGGAAAGAAGATCGTTTCGCGGGCTTGGAGTATGATCTGGATCGCTTGAAATCATTAGAGCAAAAAGCATGTGACATTAGAAGCTGGAAACCGGAGGGCGTTCCAGATGATGTTAGCACTGTTAATGAAAAAAACGGTATGCTCGCAAGCGTTATTTCCGAGATTGAAGAATTGAATCGGGATATTGCTGAAAAAATTGAAAGCGTGGATCGTCATAGGTCTAGTTTTTATGGCTGGGACGGTTTGCAAATGGCTCCGAATACAGAAGAACAAATGCGAGCATTTGCAAAACGTAAGCTCCCGCTAAGAACTATAAGTCTTTACTCGATACCCAAAGAGCTCCTAGAGCTTTATGATTCCATTAATCCAGAGTACGGTTATAGTAAGAGATTTTGCGAGCCGCCTCCCGATTTTAAAAACTTTACCCAAAAACAAAATTCTTTTAACTATGAGAGGAGTAAAAATATTATGAATGAAATGGCAAATGCAGAAAAAAGAAAGTTTTTCAATGAATTAGTTGAGCAGAGAGCTGCCGGAAGCACCAGCACTATGACTAATGTAATTCCAACAACTATCCTTGACCAGTTTATCATTGAAAAGACCCCAGGCGCATTTTTGGAAGACGCAACCAAGACCGCTATTGACCATGCGGGAAACTTAGTTCTTCCTATCGCTACCCTACAAACCGTAGAGGAGCACACGGAAAACGCTGAAATCACCACAAACGGATATGTCCCAGGAAAATTAACAATTAGTCATTCCGAGTATGCTTATAACACTGGATACAGTGCTATGGGTGTCAGGATCGCCGCTGGAAATCTTGAAACAATCGTGACCAATACTCTAATGGCTTCTATGCTTAAGAAAATGGACGGTATTTGTCTGGATGCGGTTGCCGGTCTATCCTATACCGATGACACCAACGCCGTTAAACTTGCGTCAAGCACCGCCCCTACGTTCGCCGATATGGTGAAGTTAGCCGGAATGTTAGGCCCGGATTTCATTGACAATGCTCAGTGGTATGTTTCTAGTTCTACTTATTTCAACTGGCTGCTTAGTTTAAAGGACGATCAAAAAAGACCGATTCTAGACCCGAGTAAACCAATTTCTGAACAAGCCCCGCTTGGGTATCGTATTCGGATTGACAGCCAAATTCCCGCCAACGTTGTGTATTTTGGAGACGGCCGCCGGATCCATCTCAACTATGCGGGACAGCCTGAAATCAATCTGTGGACAGACTTTGATACCAACACCGAAAAAGCCGGGGTTCGCTGCGTTGCAGGTGCCGCTTCTGAGGTTGGAAGTTTCGTAAAAATGTATCAGGGTGCCTAATTAAAACGGGGTCGGTGTGAACCGCCGACCTCCATATATCCCACTAGGGCCGCACGAGGCTTGCGTGGGACTTTCCTTCTCCCCTACCGGGCTTTTCTCCTTTCTCCGGTGGGGGTTCTTTTTAGAACCATTTTAGAGCCACAGAGGAAGCAAGAAAACAAAAAAGCCAGTGTTTATGCGGGTTCCCGGCTTATTTTTATACAAATATGATTTTCTATTGCAATTTCTGAAATTTTTCAAGTAATATTTTTGCTTGCTTTTCATGGGGTTTCTGGAGATTTTGCCGAGTATTCCATGTTCGCCCGATCAAGCGACAAACAGTTGGTAAAAAGAAGGCCGGCGCCTGGTGGAAACAGGCGCCGGCAGCGCTATCAAATTTAAATTAGCAAAATTCGCCTCATGTGATTTCTAAAAATTTCTGGATTCCATTTGGAAAGTAACCTGCATTACTGCTGATCCGAACTATTATTATCCACGAAAAGCTCCTTTATCGAAGTTGCTAAACCAGCCATAGACTGAATCTCAGAAGGGATAATAATTTTGGTCGCTTTACCGTCGGCAGCTTTTTGGAAAGCCTCCAGGCTCTTTAGAGCGATCACTCGGTCTGTTGGGCTGGCTTCGTTCAAAATCTTCAAGCTGTCAGCGTAAGCCTGCTGAACGGAGCGAATCGCCTCCGCCTCACCCTGTGCCTCGCGGATTTTGGTTTCCTTCATAGCGTCGGCGCGCAAAATCGCCGCTTCTTTATGACCCTCAGCCACCAAGATTTCGCTTCTCTTGGCACCTTCGGCATCCAGAATCTTGGCACGGCGTTCACGCTCCGCCTTCATCTGCTTTTCCATGGCATCCTGAATCTCAGGAGGCGGCAGGATGTTTTTCAGTTCCACACGGTTGACCTTGATGCCCCAGGCATCGGTAGCTTCGTCCAAAATCACGCGGATCTTCGTATTAATTACGTCGCGGGATGTTAAGGTGTGATCCAGCTCCAGATCACCGATAATATTTCTCAGTGTGGTGGCGGTCAGATTCTCAATGGCGGAGATCGGCCGTTCCACACCGTAGGTATACATTTTCGGATCCGTGATCTGGAAATACACCACGGTGTCGATCTGCATGGTTACGTTATCCTTGGTGATAACCGGCTGAGGCGGGAAATCCACTACCTGCTCTTTCAGAGACACCTTTCGGCTGATCCGGTCCACGAAAGGAATCTTTACATGGAGTCCGGTTCCCCAAGTGGAATGATAGGCACCTAGGCGCTCCATAACATAAGCCTGAGCCTGGGGTACAATTTTGATATTGCAGATAATAATCAACAGCAGGATAATCAAAAGAACTAGAATTACAATAATCTCAATTGGCATATTGGGCATAACATTTCCTCCTTTGTCTCTCTGTCGGACTGTAAAGTTAAATGAAAATTGAAGACCCGTCAGCCCTTCTGGTACAAT
>CAUFXR010000014.1 GCA_959596515.1 uncultured Oscillospiraceae bacterium | reverse complement strand
CGATATTGGCTGATTTCGGGTCCTAATTTTTCATATTTACTTTACAGTGCCGTTTTTATCGTGAGGATAGCATCGCCGCACCGCTTGAAAGAAATCTTGCAGTGTGTCAATCAGCCGGTCAGTGGTTTCGTTTCCCATCTGCCGGATGATCTGATCCAAACCATCCTTCATAACCTTCATGGATTCCTCTCTGACGGTTTGCCCTTTTTCCGTCAGGGTCACATAGACAGCACGCCGGTCTTTAGGATCCTGCTGCCTTACAATATACCCTTTATTCTCTAAAACATTCAGCATTTTACTGATTGCCGGTTTTGTCACCCCCATGGCTTCGCTCAGCTCGGTAGGAGTAATGTAGTTCATGTTCTTTTGCTTCATCTGTTGAAAAATATGTTGCAAAACGTAAAACTCGCCTTTGTTGATCACGCCTGTCGGCGGCAAGCAACGGAAAACATGATGCATATTGGTTAGAGATTCTAAAAGTCTTTCCGTCCGTACGGCAGATTCCGACATAATGTTCACCTCGTTAATTATTGAGCTATTTAATTATTATATCCTGATCCTGAAAAAAAGCAATGAAAAGACTATGAACATTTTGAAAAAATTTCACTTTCCGGCGAAAGCGACCTGAGAACTCCATCTCACATACTGCGGCAGAGCTCCGGGATAGGCAAACAATTCTTTTTACTGCTTTCCTTTGGGCAAGAAAAAGCCTCCGGCGCGATAATTTTTCGCGCTGAAGGCTTTGAGTTATTTGTTTTCTATTTGTTTTCCATTTATTTCTTTTTCCCCAGTTTCTCGACAAACGACGCGATTTTCGCCAATTCGTCGGGAACCTGGATATTCTGAGGACAGTGGGAAACGCAGTTTTGGCAGCCGATACACTGGTCCGCCCGGCAGGATTCCTCAATTTTCTGATAATCCGCCATAAATTCGTTTTCGGGCTTGTTAAGGGTGTGCCGATTCATGGAAAAGTGGTTATAAAGCCGGAAGATCAAAGGAATATCGATTTTCATCGGGCAATCCGCGCAGTAGCGGCATCCGGTGCAGGGGATAAGGACGTTTTTGCGATAAATTTTCAAAGCGCTCTCCAGGGTTTTTCTTTCCTCCGCTGATAAAGGCTGGAATTCCGTCATGGTCTGGATATTATCCGCCAGCTGCTCGTCGGTAGACATGCCGCTGAGCACAGTCAATACATTAGGCAGAGACGCTGCGTAGCGGATCGCCCAGGAAGCGATGCTGGCCTTTTCGTTCGCCTGCTTCAGTACTCGGTTGGTTTCCTCTCCCAAATCCGCCAATGCGCCGCCCCGCACCGGTTCCATGATAATCGTAGGCAGGCCGTGACGCTCTAAAATCTCATACTGAGTTTTTGCATCCTGGAAATCCCAGTCCAGATAGTTCAGTTGGATCTGGACGAATTCCCAGGGATAAGCGCTGCAGATTTTCTCCAGTACTTCCGGAGAGTCATGGAAGGAAAAACCGATATGACGAATTTTTCCCTGTTTTTTATATTCTGCCAGTTTCTCGAAAATATGATATTCCTGAAGCATCTGAAAACGTTCCGCGTTCATGGCGTGGCAGAGGTAAAAATCAAAATATTTCACCTGGCAGCGCTCCAGCTGCGCTTCAAAATAGCGAGCTACATCCTCTTCTTTTTTCAGATACCACATAGGAAGCTTGCTGGCAAGATAAAAACTTTCCCGTGGGTATTTCTTCATCGTCTGACCCAAAAACGGCTCAGACCTCTCCCCGTGATAAGGATAAGCGGTGTCAAAATAATTGATGCCGTGTTTAATGGCGTAGTCAATCATTTTTTCCGCTTTTTCCACGTTGATGTCGTCGCTATCCGGGGTCATGTGGGGAAAACGCATGCATCCCAAGCCTAATAGAGATACCATTTCCCCAGTGTTTTTCATTTTCCGCTGTTCCATTTTGTTCCTCCTTTAACTCCTTTTTTCAAAAAATTCGATTAACCGCATGACCCCTTCCTCTGGTGAGACCGCATCCATCACCAAAGCTTCCATGGGGCACATCCCGGTTTTTGTCCGATTGATAATGTACGCCGCTTTCTCGCCGTATCGCGCTTTCACTCCGCCAGATTGCAGCACCTCCAAGGCGTGCTCGCTAATTAAGTCAGAATAGACCTCTTTAGCGCCTCCCAAAACAGCCAGTATGGCGGCGGCCTTTCCCGTCACCTTATCCACGACTGTCCCTTCCCGTAAAAGCTCGGGCTTCTGCCGATACAACTGATAAAGGGGTTTCAAGCCTCTTTCCTGCGAGTGGAATACCACTTGATCCTCTTTCAAAATCGCTAATGTATATCCGTTCTCTTTTAAAAGTTCATGAAGCTGTATCTCTGTCAAAAGCTCACTCCTCCTGAACATGATTTCTATCTTTAAGAATAACGAGATTGTTTCCTAAAGTCAAGAAGCCTTTTTTAACAAGAAACCTCTCTGGAGGAAGATAGAACCCTTCCTGAGCCGATGATCTGGTTATTATTTTTTGAGCACCAGATTGTTCCCTATCAGGATGTTTTCCTTTCAAAACAATTTTCCCGTAATTTCTTTACAGGTTATGGCCGTTTCGATGACAGTTTCTCTCTTTTTAAAAGCTATTATCCACAGTCTATTTTTTCGTAGTCCGGGCCTTTAACTTTCCCTGTAATCTATCTCGGAAGCCGCCTGTTTTTCAAGCCAAAAGCGTATAAAAAAAGCGCGGGATGCTCCGCGCTTTTAAGATGTTTTCCAACTATTAATATTCCACACCCAGCCTGGCCTCCAGACCCTTGGCGTAAGGATGTTTCCTCATGGTCATTTCCGTAATATAGTCCGCTCGGTCCAAATAGTCTTGGGGCGGCGTCCTGCCGGTCATCACCAATTCTATCCGCTCACTCTGTTCAGAGAGAAATTCCCGCAGCAAAGCTTCATCCAGCAAATCCTCCTGAAGTGCCGGGAACACCTCATCCAGGACCGCTAACGAGATCTCCTCTCTCCGGCATTTTTCCAGCGCCCGGCGCAGAAGGTCATTATGGAGTTCCCGCAGTTCCCGCTTCTGTGTCTCGTTCATCTGGAAAGTGAAGGGAAATGGCTTTTCGATTCTAAAAATTTGAAATTGAGGCAGAGTCGAGAATAAATTGATCTCCCCGGTTTCTCCTCCCTTAAAGAACTGGACGAACAGCACCTTTTTCCCATGCCCCGCCATTCGAGCCGCTAAACCGGCGGCGGCGGTGGTTTTTCCTTTTCCGTCTCCGCAGTAAATATGGATGCAACTCTTCATATTGTCGCTCACTCCCTCTGAACGCTGAGTACCGATTCCGGTTTCATGGATTGTTACCGGAAGCCAGCACTCCAAATTTTTCCTGAATTCTTTTTAATTTGCTTCCCATCGGTCGGTAAAGAAGCAGCAAAAAAACAACGTTACCCACACCGTGAAGCACATTGAAGGGAACCGCCGCGGCGTAGGTTATAAAAACCAAGGGCCAGCTTAAACTTTCCCCCATCGCTATGACCGTCCACAAATCGGTGACGGCCCCGTAAAGAAAGCCCGCTAAAAAGCCGTAAATACAAACGGCCCAGGTTCTGCGAAAGAATGGTAGCTGGGCCAAAACCGCGGCCAGCACTCCTACTAAACCCCAGGCCAGCATTTGAAAAGGGGTCCAAGGGCCTTGGCCTAGAAAGAGATTGGACACCAACGCGCATAAAGCGCCGGTGAGAAAGCCGGTCTGTTTTCCGCAGTAAACACCCATAATGATTACGATCGCGGTGACCGGCTGAATTTGGGGCAGGAAATTAAACACTACCCGTCCCGCCGAAGCCACCGCCACCATTACCACTACGGGAAGGATATCCTTTACTGAGGGCTTTCGCTTCTCAAAGGAGAAAAAGAACAGAAGACAGGCTCCGCCGGCCAGCAGAAAGCTAACGATCATCGCCAGACGCACGGCGGATCACCTCTTCCCCAGTTACCGCGCTGTCCAGAATCCCCCGGGACATTTTACACGCGGCAGTGGTATAGAATTGATTGGTTGAAAAGAACATCTCCGGCTCGCCCTGAGATACTACCCCGCCATCGAAAAGAAACGCGCAGCGGTCCGCGTACTGAGCCGAAAACTCAATATCGTGGGTGACCAGCACCAGGCTTTTCCCGCAAGCCGTCCATTCTTGAAAAACAGTTCCAAGCTCTTCTTTGGCGAAGGGGTCCAGCCCTTTGGTAGGCTCATCCAGCAAAATGACATCCGGTTCTGTCAAGATCACCTTGAACAAGGCCGCTTTTTGCAGCTCTCCGCCGGACAAGTCCATGGGATTCCGCTCCAACAGCGGAATCAGTTTTTGAAAGAAAAGCGATCGCTCCAGCTTTTCTTCCCAATCCCCGGCATTGCCACAGGCCAAGGTGAAATCCTCCCTCAGGCTCTCGGTCAAAAACACGAATCTTGGATTCTGAGACAGATAGGCGATTTTTTCCGTTTTCCTTTTCATTTTACCCCGATACGCCGGAAGAATTCCCGCCAGCACCTGCAGGGCCGTCGTTTTTCCCGCGCCGTTTCCGCCCAGCATCGCCAAGCACCGGCTCTTCTCCAGCGTCAGGGAAAAATCCTTTAACACATCAGGAGTTTCCTTGCCGTACCGGAAGAAAAGATGTTTTGCTTCCAGTATCCTCTCCCCGCCTTTCTTCTCCGCCTTTGGGGCACTTTTCAGACTCTCTTTCTTCGGGAGGGATAGCAAAAAATTTCTTCCCTCTTTCATCGTCAGGGGAAGTTTCTCTTGCTTTCCCAGCGCCCAGGCGATTTTCGCCGGAGTTGGCAGGGCTTTCGCCAAAGGGATTTTTTCCTTTAACAAAAAGGAGGCCATCTCTTTCGGCGGCAGCACAGTCCGCATCTGTCCCTGTTCCATCAGCCCGACCCGATCCGCCAAGGGAAACAAATCTTCCTGCCTGTGTTCGGTTAACAGAATGGTCTGCCCTAGCTCTCGGTTCAGTTTTTCCAGCATGCCGATAAAATTCCCGGCGGAGATCGGATCCAGTTGTGATGTTGGCTCGTCTAAAATCAGCACCTTCGGATTCATCACCATCACTGACGCCAAATTAAGCATTTGCTTCTGGCCGCCGGAAAGAACGTTGATTTCTTTATGATACCAGCTCTCAATCCCAAAAAAACCTGCCATTTCCGCTACCCGCCGGCGGATTTCCTCCGGCGACACTCCCGCGTTTTCCAGTCCGAAAGCAAGCTCGGACGACACCTGATCCGTGACAATCTGTGCGTCTGGAGATTGGAACACAAATCCGATTTCCAAGGCGACCCGATGTTTTTCCAATTCTTTCACCGGATTTCCCTCGTATAAAATCGTCCCCTGGCTTTTCCCATAAGGGGCGATCGCCGGCTTCAGCTGACGCAAAAGGGTGGTCTTTCCACTGCCCGATGCTCCACTCAAAAGGAAAAACTCCCCCTCTTCCAAAGAAAAAGAAATCTCCCTCAGAGTCGGCTCTTGCGCCTTTGGATAGGTAAATGAGAAATTTTGGACTTCAAAAAGAGCCATTGGATCGCCTCCCCGATGAAAACAAAAATAGGAACCAAAAAATAGAGACAGGTAACTAGAAAAAACACCGTTACCGCCGGTGTGAGTTCTGAGCCGGCCAGTGCCGGAAAATAGTAAAAATCGAGTTTTCCCCAGCACCACAAAAGAAAGAAAAATGTCAGCTCGCCCAAAGAAGCCGCCAAAAGAATCCCGTCCCGCAGGGTAAATCGAATTTTTCTGGATCGGGTCTTCCCAGGCAGGCCGTAGCCTCTCGCGTTCATGGAATCCGCTGTTTGTAAAGAATCCTCCAGCGTAACGGACACCAGGGCCGACAGCAGTTTCCCGCCGGCCCGGAGTCTTTGTCTCAGCGTTCCCCGGCTGGTGGAAACCCCCAGAGTCTTCTGTACCGCCCCGATCTCCTGAAGGCTTCGGTGAAACTGGGGCACAAACCGGAAGATCATCGTTATCATCAGCGCGATAACCGGGAACCTTTTCCCAAACAGGTAAAGGAATCCGTCGCTGTCCAGACTTTTGGAATAGACTTGAAACCAGAACAGCATGGCGGCGATCATCACGCCGGTAAACAAGCCGTAAAGAACAGCCTCCAGGGTGATCGGCTGATCGTTGATATAAAGCATGGGCGTATTGCCGCGATGATTGACCAATGGATTGATGATGACCGGCAGGGCCATTACAGGCAATAGCCAAACTAGGCTTCTGAAAATATTTTTTCCTTTTTCCAGGGCGCAGGCATAGCCAAAGGCAATAAGGAAAGAGACCAACAGAAATTGGGGTTGATTCCACAGGATGGTAATACCTACAGCGGTCATAAAATAAAGGAACACCGCCAGCGGATGAAATTCTGAAATCGGATTTCTCATCTGGCAGCGCTCCTTTTCTTTTCATTTTTTAAATTTTTTCCTTCTCATCAGATTCCTTTGATAACTTATCCTAATTCTTTGGATCGTTTTCTGCCTCTGAATCAATCTTCCCAATCACTTAGTTTGATTTCGTACCGGCTTAGTTTAATTTCGTGCCGGCTTAGTTTAATTTCGTGCCGGCTTAGTTTAATTTCGTGCCGTCCGTAAATTGAAAGGAAACGGTGTCCCCATCGTTCAGGCTCACATTGCTGCAGCCGGTGTTGGGGTACTTTCCGTTTACGGAGAACACCCATCCGCTGCTGGGACCGCAGTCTCTCTCATACAAGCCTCCAATTCCCCGCAGATAAACGTTCTTTCTCGAAGGGCTGCCGGAATAATCCAGCGCCAGGCCGGTCTGCTGCAAAGCGTCAAAGGCGGTTTGGCCCGGCGTCAGTTCCAGAGACATTCCAGATACCATCACACCGTCCGAGGGTACCGTTACTCCCGGATTCAGGTTTGGATTCCCCACTGCCAGCGTACAAAGCACGGAAACCGTAACTGTAATGGTTTCCGGCTCGGGCGCCGGTTCCGGTGCCGGTTCTGGCGCCGGTGCCTGAGGAGTGGATTCCGTCTGCGCCGCGGAGGCGCCGCCGGACTGCGACTGTGTGCCGCCGGAAGGCTGAGTACCGGATTGAACACCTACCTGTGTTTCAGGCGGATTAGAAATCACGGCCGAGGAGGTCGCTCCTACGTTTTCTCCTGCGCAGGGCTCCTGGCTTTCCTGCTGTGAGGAACTCGCGGAAACGTTCTGGCTTGCATCAGCGGGTTTTGAGGAAGTGGTCTCCTTTTTATCAGAGCTTGTCCGGGAGGAAGCATTCTGAGATTGGGATATTTGAGAGGAAGCCGCCTGCTGATGCTGCTCCACAGTTTCCACCTTACATCCCCAGAACGAGGCGACAAGGCACAAACAGCAAACCAGACAGCCTGCTTTTATAAGATAGCTTTTCATCTTACACCATTCTTTTGACCAAAATCAGTACAAAGCCCTTTTATCTCTTCTTACGCAAAACCACAACGGCTGCCGCGGCGATCAAACCGATGGCCGCAATGGAGACCAGTCCCATATCTCCGGTTTTGGGCGTATCCAGATCTTCGGCACTGCTGGAAACAACCGGTTTAGACTCCTCGGCGGGAACGCTGGAAGGCTGAGAACTCACCTGTGACGAAGCATCGGACTCAGGCTTTTCCTCTTCTGCTTTGGGACGCTCTGTAACAGTGGCATCACTGAGATCAAACAAGGCGGTCTGGCCGTTGGCCATGCGGGAATAGGCTACCAACGCCTGAAAGCATTGACCTGTGGCGTATTGATTGTATTCCAATTGTCCCGTCTGCCAATTGGTGTCCTGGAAAGAACCATCCGCTAACGCGAAACTCATCACGCCGTCGTACAGTGTTTTCCCCTGAGCGTTGATCGGATCCTCGCCTTTCTGGGCAAAGGCGATCAAGACCTGCGCGGTAGAGGATGGGTTGGCCGCGCCCCAATTCAGGATAGCGCCATCCTCATTTATCTGCGCCTTCAGCCAATCCGCAGCCGCCTGAATCTCAGAAGCATAGGTATCTCCCAGCAGCATCAGGCCCTGCATCGCCTGAGCGGTACTGTCCGGGTCCGGATATCCGCCTCCCACTGTATAGTCAAAGCTGCCGTCCGCTTGCTGCGCATCCAGTATCCGCTGAATCGTCTCCCCCTGAATGGTACCGGTAAAGGACTCCGGATACCGTTTCATCAGAGCCAAAGCGTAGGCCATGGAACCAGTGGACATTTGAAAATATTCCTCACGGTCCGCCTGATTAATTTTTTCCAGCAAGTTATTGCCTTCAATATTTCTGGGATCAATGCCAATAGCGGTAAGCGACAAGGAAATTCTGATATAATCGCTTGGAATCAGATTAGCCGCCGGATCCGCTAACAGCTCCAGGACTCCTTGATAATACTCCTCATACAAAGCCTCACAACCTTCCTCCTGATTCCGTCCCAGACTGAAAACAGCCCAATCATCGGTCAGGACCCAATCGCTGGTCTTCACAAAATCTGCGGTTTTCGCTGTCTGCCCCGGCAGTTCCACCGGAGCGGCCTGAGCGGTCATCGCCAGCGAACCTGCGCCTATTACCGCCGCTAACAGCAGAGAAAGTAGTTTACCTTTTTTCATAAAATAAGTTCCCCCTTTTCCCCGGCGAAAAAGAAAGCCTTCTGTATCGGATACAGAAGGCTTTAGCATACGAAGGATCAAATCTTTCCATCCGTCTGCCAACATTCCTCACCGAACGTTTTTTGCTTGTCTAAGCGGCAGGTCTCCTGGCTTAAAATCATCCTACTCGGCGTCTTCCCGGTATATCCCAGTGACATTTGCCTTTCGTCCTTTTTACAGTAGAGTGAGCTGCCGGGGCCTCGCACCCCGTTCCCTCTTATCGCTTTCGCGAACCGCTAGACTAATTGTCGGGCTTATTATACACTTTTTGAAAAAGGATTGCAACCGTATTCCCCTTCCGATATAATGTTAGTAAAATTATCCTATTTTCAATAAAAAATTACAAAAAGGAGACGCTATGAAACCGATCAAAGCTGCCATTTTTGATATGGACGGAACCATATTGGATTCTATGGGAATATGGGCTAAAATTGACATTGATTTTCTTAACGCCAGAGGGCTGGAGGTTCCCGACGACTATATGGAAAAGGTCGGCCCCATGTCTTACCGGGAAATGGCGGACTATACGATCCAGCGTTTCCAGCTGAAAGAAAAGCCAGAGGATCTGATCCAGGAGTGGGATGACCGGGCGATAGCGGCTTACAGCGGTCAGGTGAAGTTAAAAGATGGCGCCAAGGACTATCTGCTTTTCTTAAAGGAGCAGGGCGTCAAACTCGCTTTGGCCACCGCTTCGGGTCCCCCGCTATTTGAACCCGCTTTGAAAAACAACGGCGTGTACCATCTGTTTGACGCCGTCTCCCATGTGGGAGAATGTGCCCGGGGCAAGGGATTTCCGGATATTTATCTGTTGTCCGCAGAAAAACTTGGTGTCGCCCCTGAAGACTGTGCCGTATTTGAGGATATTCTGGATGGAATCCAAGGGGCCAAAGCGGCCAACATGTATACCGTAGGCGTATACGATGCCTATGCCGTTCAGCAGACACAAGCGATTCAGGCGTTAGCTGACCAATACATCAAAAGCTTCCGGGAACTGCTGTGATTTTTCTTCTTTTCTAAGCTTAAAGGCTAGTGAACCCCGCCGAAAATAAAATTTCTCTTTCAGGAGGCCCAAAAGCGGGATGCATTGCCTCTGTTCCTAAGCTTTGAGATGAGGCGCACCGTTGTTCCGGGCACAGTTTAAAATTTCCGGCAACGCTTTTGGGGAGGGCGCGCTTTTCGTTTCTGGCATCGGCAACGCTTTTCCCTCAGGCGAAGGGAAGACTTTGAAAAATATCTCTTCCTGCAGAACAGCGCATTTTCGCAATCATGAAGAAAAGCCTCTTTTCAATTTTTTTGAAAGAGGCTTTTCCCTTCATTTACCGTTCTGTTTTTCACCATGTTCGCCCAAATCACCAGAAAAGTTTGGATAGGGGAAACGGACCTTCCTTCACCTTCATACGGTAATCCCGGGGAGACATCCCAAAGGTCTCCCGAAACGCCCGGGAAAAATGAGAATAATCAGAAAATCCGCTTAGGGCAAATGCCTGGGCCGCTGTCTGCCCCCGTCGTAACGCTTCCCGCGCCTGGAGAAGCCTTTTTTTCAAAACATATTGATGAAGGCTCAGCCCCAGGCAACGCTTAAACTCCCGTGTCATATGGTATTTACTTATTCCAAACTGTTGGGATAGAAACTCCAGATTGAGATCCTCCTCTAAATGCTCATTGATGAATTCTACGATTCGCTGAATTTTAGCGTTGCACATCGCTTCTTCCGGCTCGTCCTCCGCAAAACAGGCCCGATTCAACAGGATGAGCAATTCCACCATATAACATTTCCTCAGCAGACCGGCGCCATAGTCCTCAGAATTTGTTTCAGCCAAAGCGGAGAAAATAGCGGCCACCCGTTTTCTCTCTTGGCTTTCCAACCGCAGAAGGTGATATCTGCGGTTGGAAAGCACCTCAAAGCACCGGGACAAATCCTCTCCGCCGCTGTCGATTCCTTTCGCTTCCTCAAAAAATGAGCTGTCAATGTAGGCGATATATCGATCGCGGCGTTTCCCGTTTTTTTCGCCATCCCGGTGGATCTCTCTGTCACTGATCACCAGCAGATCTCCAGGCTGAAGCTGATAGGTCTTTCCTTCTACTACATAGCGGCCCTCGCCGGAAAGGAAAAAAATCACCTCATGATGCTCGTGGCAGTGACAGTTCTCTCCCGTAGGACCGTTTAAATCGTGATACACCGTAAATCTGGGTACCATTCGGTTGTCATTTTGATTCGGCATAACGATTCCTCCTAGTTAAATTGTACCACTAATGCGTTAAAAAAGCAATTATCGCCATATTTCTTTCTTCCGGCAGAAATTTATTTCATAAAATCGGTCCGGATTTCCGATCGCACAGGCTTTACCATGGCCTCTAAAGTAAAATAACGCGCCTCTTTTCCCTGGTATCAGACTGCGACTCCTTTCCAGGAGCTATCACCCCATAGCGTTCCAACCATGCAGCCATGTTTTTTGGCCTATCCCTTTTTCGGCGAGTCACCGCCAAATCAGGCGATCGGAACAACTGAACTCCCGCCGCGAGGCACGATAAGGATATTCTGTCAAAAGCCTTGCTCCCGAAGCCGGGAACCGCTCTCGGTATCACAGCGGTCCGCGCATAGGCTCATCCCAGCCGGCGCCTGACGGTAGAACCCCTTGCCTTTTATTTCCCGTTTGATCCGCCGCTAAACATGCAACTCCTTACAACCGCGGGTATTGATTGAAAAATCCATAAATACCTGGTTCAGTCAATAGCGGTGAAAAGGAAATTCCCTTTCACGCCGGATGATTCCTTGGAGACAACAGGGGCTTTGTTTTTAATTCCTCTTTACGCTTACCACAGAAGAAAGCCGTCCGGACGGAATATCCGCCCGGACGGCTTTTGTTCTCAGGTCTCGATCGGGAGAAACCTATTTTTCCCGCCCTTAAAAATTTTTATTCTTCCCACAACAGAGTGGAGAGTCTGGAAAAATCATTCATGGAAAAAGCTGCTAAGCCGCTGGGGCCAAAGAGATAAAACACGTCTTCCACATAGAAGCCTCTCAATTCGTATTTATACTCGTCAGTGCCATCTTCTCGCAATGTCAGGGACGCTATTCGCTGAAAGCCGGATTCCGGCGAATAGGAATAAACCATATACTCATCTTCCATGGAAAACCCGATCAGATTTTTTTCAACATCCACTAACATAGCCTTAGCGTTATACAGCGCGCCGCTAAGGAGATATCCCTCTCCCACAACGGTTGCATGCTGTTCTGTTACCGCC
This sequence comes from uncultured Oscillospiraceae bacterium, assembly GCA_959596515.1. Taxonomy (GTDB): domain Bacteria; phylum Bacillota; class Clostridia; order Oscillospirales; family Acutalibacteraceae; genus Clostridium_A. Next base: position 23,607 of record CAUFXR010000014.1, on the reverse strand, counting down.
GTTGGATCTGAGGTATCAAACATCGAAAGCTTTAAGCCCTGGATCTCTCCGCTTTCCTCATCTGAATTCTGTCCAAAACCCAGCAGCAGCCCGTCGCCGAAAGGATGGAGGTATGTGGAAAAGCCGGGCACCTTTAGCTCGCTTAAAATCTTTGGATTCGACGGATCGGATAAATCCACGGTAAATAAAGGGTCGACCTGGCGATAAGTGACAACGTAACCGATGTCTCCCATAAATCTGGCCGATTTAATTGACTCATCCGGAGCCAAGTTCTCTATACTGCCCACAATATTCATCTCATTGTCCAGTACGAACAGGTGGTTCTTAACGTCTTCCTGCATCGCAGACGCCACTCCATCCTCATTGGAATATTGAAGCGTATATTCTGTGGTGACAATACGAAAATATCCGTTATACTCATCCATACTGAACTGATTCAGCACATATCCGGGCACAGTGCACTGGCCTTCCAGTGTGACAGCGCCGTCTTTCAGGGAAAACCGGTACAGGTCTGTTTTATCGCTGGAACCATTGCTGGTTTCCTCCACCGTTGTCAGCGCGGCTACCAAACATTCGGAATTGCAGTAAATTTCGCTGCCGCAGCCCAGGATTGACTGGGTATCCAAAAACTCCGACGGATTTCCAATATCAATGCTGCTGACCGTCAGATACTGAGCCTCATCCGGTTCCGGTAAAACCATGATATCGCTGGCCGCCACCTCTGTTTCCGTATCCCCATTGTACAGAATCGGCACATAAGTCGCCGGATCTGCCTCTTCGATTTCGCCGGGGACATAGTAATTATAGACAAGATACAGAATATCCCCAACCATACGGGAAGCGGTAAGACTACCGCTTTGTCCCAGTTCATTGATCAGAACCGGATTGGAACGGTCGGTAATATCGTAAACAGCCGCCGTATATTTTCCCAACCTTACCAAAGGGCCGTATATCACACATCCCTCTGCCGGAGCCTCATCTGTTTGCGCCGTGCCTTCCGCTATAGCATCGTAACCGTCATAATCCGCAGTATATTTCATCAGTACCATTCGGTCCCCGGCAATATAAATATCATTGACGTATTCATCGGTCCCCTGGAGCTTTCCGCCGTCCTCGCCGCCGTCCTCGGAAACAGCGCTCTTTTTCTCGATCTTTGAAAGGATCTCCGGATTCCCTCCATTTTCTTTCAGCAGATAGACATTTCCATCCACTACAGCGTAAATATACTCGCCGTCGGTCTTGATAATATCCGCTTCCTGCACACCCTCTACCTGATTGTTGGTCTCGGAATATTCTTTCTTGCCGGAATACTGGGCGGCGCCGTCCATGTCAGTCGTGGCGTTTCCTATCGCCATTTCCGAGCTTTCTTTCAAACCAATGGCGGGCTTTAAAAGGCCCCATAAGCCGCTATCACCGTTTTGCTGTTCCTTGTCTTTCATGTTCCTGATCAGGGAATAAATCTGGCTGTAATCTTCAGAGCTTTGAACCTGTTGCTGAGAAGTCTCCGTTTTTTCCGGTGCACCCACGGCCACTAGGGGGATTTCGCTGTTGTAAGGCGTCAAAGAGCGAAAAATTTGGAAGCACCCTAGCAAAACAACCAAAGCCGCCGCCATCGCCGCAGCGGGACGGATCCACCTGACAGTTCTTTCACTATTTTTCTTTTTTTCCTGTTCCCGTTTCATTTTATAGCTCAGAGAGAGCAAGCTTTCTCGGGTAGGCTCGATCTTTTCATTGTCGGCCTTATATTTCTTTTCAAACATCAGAAAAGCTCTCCTTTCAATGTTTCTTTCAAAAGGTTTCTCGCCCGGTGAAGCTGGGATTTCACCGTAGTCTCCTTTGTTTTCAACAATTCGCTGATTTGAGACACGGATAAATCCTCATAATAATACAGGTGGATCACTGTGCGGTATTTTACCGGCAAAGCCATTACCGCGTAATACACCTCGCTTTTTTCTTCCAGCTCGGTGGTTAAAGTATCCTCCAAAGGAGAAGTCCTCCGAAACCAAGCGGAGGAAAGGAGTGTCTTACTGCAATTGATAGTGGCTCTGATCAGCCAGGCCCGGCGATGCTCTTCGTCGGTAAACTCTTTACCGGAGCGGATATAGCGTAGAAATACCTCCTGCATGACATCATCAGCGTCATACCGGTTTTTCGTCCGGGCATAAGCCAGCCGATAAACCATTTTTCCATAGCTATCCAAAATCTCATCAACGGAATCGTTCGTACGCAGCGATTCGTTACCCACAGTAATCCCTCCTTTCATATAGAACACTGAGAAGCCTTTAGAAAGGTTGCGCGCTTTTCCAACATTTTTTAATTTTATCCCCATTTCGTTGTTGTCCCAAAGCAATCGCACGCCAGAGAATGGTTCCGGATTGTTCGCTGTCAACACGGGGCGTCCGCCAAGGCCGACCGTCTTGCAGACTTGACTTGATTTTCTCACACCTATCCCACAGGTCTCAAAAGACCTTAAGCTACTTTTCTCTCTTCGACGCCATGTGTTTTCGAGGCGCTGTGTGTTTTCGAGGCGCCGTGTGTTTTCGAGGCGCCGTGTGTTTTCGAGGCGCCGTGTGTTTTCGAGGCGCCGTGTGTTTTCGAGACATCGCGGGTCCGTCGCGGTGCCGCAGATCCTACCGTCTTTGCTAGGGCTTCCGCGCCAATAAAGTTTCCGTAGATGATATTTCCGCATAGGCCATCGCTCCACGTTTTCCCTTTCTCCTCACGCGTCAGGCCGAAAGCCCTTTCCGGATCTTTCCAAAGCGACTTGCGACCTGCACAGCTTTATAAAGAACCAGCCCAACCTCACGCCGCCTAGGGGCAGGCTTTCTAGGAGGCAGGCGGGCTCCGTGGCTTTTAGGCCAAAAGCAGGCGATCCTCCGTCTCATCGGCAGTTTCCTATAGATAATCCTTGGATCTCGCTGTGCATTTCCCTGCCGCTGGCGCGAGAATGTTTGGTAGGCTTTATCTCATTTTTCAGCGGCAATCCTCCCACTAAAAAAACGTTCCGCATTCTCAGCGGAACGTTTTTCTGATCAGCACATTTCAGCACATTTCCTGATAAAATTTCATGACTTCAGCTTCCGGCTTCAAGCCATCCGCCGCACCGTTATCGGACAGTGAGAATGCCGCGCTGGCAGTCGCCAGTTTCATGGAATCCTCCAGGCTTCTATCCTCATGCGCGCCGTAAAGCACTCCGGCACAGTAAGCGTCTCCCGCTCCAGTCGTATTTTTAATAAAACCCTTAGGAAGTTTTAAGCTGGGCACCTCTACATATTCTCCGGTCCGGCAATCCATACCGAAACCACATTCTGGGCAATGAATAACCGCCCATTTTGCTACGCCCATTTCGTGCAATTTTTCCAGTGCCTTTCTCATATTCTGACTCTGGAGTTCTCCGTCTTCTCGCAGGGAAATCCCGGTGCTGCACTGCGCCTCAATTTCATTGATGATGCAGTAATCCGTATATTTCAGGGCCGGCGGCACCAATTTGGTGAAACGGTCGCTCATCTCGCTGACCACGTCCACACTGGTTTCCAGCCCGTGCGCCCTGGCGTCGGACAAAAGCCTGGCCATCTTAGTGCCGTATTGGTCGTCAGGCTGATCCAGAGCGTTCAAGGACAAAATATAACCAATATGAAAAATTTTAGCTTCAAATTTATCCCAATCGATATCGTCCTCGCAGAACACCTCGTTCGCACCCCAATAGGCGAAAAAGGATCGCTGTTTGCTGGCGCTGTCCACAATCACCAAGGTAAAAGAGGTACTTCCCTCGGCACCCACCTGAGAGACATCCACATTAGGATAATGCCGGAAAGCCTCCCAAATGCGTTCGGCCATCTCATCCTGTCCTACCTTGCCTAAAGCCGTGATAGGAAGATGCGGATCCAGCTTAGCTAAAACCATTCCTGTATTGCAGACAGCCCCACCAGTATTATTGATAATGGGGTCCTGAATTTTGGTTAAAGCCCCAATCTCCGGATAGCGGTCTACCGTATAGACAATATCCGCCACCAGATTGCCCGCTACTGCGATTCCTTTTTTCATCAGTGCTCCTCCTTTGATTTCCACGTTATCTACAGGATACTTCCTGTTAATTTACGCAATGACCCGAATCCAAATGCTCTGTCGTCCGCTGTTCCGACAGTTTCAGATGCTTCATGGTTTTCCAGTAAGAGAGAAACAAAAGGCTCGTGGCTGTGACCCATGCGATAGGATTGATCCAGCAAAGTCCTGTAAAGCCAAAAAAATGTCCCAAGATCGGCGCGCCGATCACCCTAGACAACAACTCGCACACTCCCGCCAGCATTGGAGCGATGCCATTTCCCAGACCTAAAAGAGTATTCCGGTAAAGGAATAGGAGCGTCAGCAGGGGATAAAACAAAGCAGAAATAAATAGGTAAAAATGGGCCTGTTGAACCACTTCTGGATGGTAACCATCGATAAACCAGGATGACATCACACCTCCGAAGGCAATTATCAATACCGCGATGCCCAAGGTAATCCCCTCACATACCACAGCGCATTTTCGTACTCCCTGCCGGATCCTGTCAATTTTTTTAGCGCCGTAATTCTGTCCCGCATAGGTGGCCATCGCCGTACCAAAGGAAGAAGACGCCTGTTCCGATAGTACATGAATTTTAGAGGCGGCAGAAAAGGCCGCTACGGTAGCGGAGCCGAACAGATTTAAAACTGCCTGGTTTACCAAAACACTAGTTCCGGTGATGACAAACTGCATTGCCATGGGAAGGGCAAGCCTTAGATGTTTCCAGGCGTAAACCCAGTCAAAAGCCCAATGTTGTTTTTCCAGCCGCAGCAAGGAAAATTTTTTCCCCGCGTAACCTAAACACAAAAGTCCCGACACCGCTTGCGACAATACCGTCGCCCAAGCTGCGCCGCCCACCCCCATATGAAAGGTGGTAATAAACAGAAGATCCAGGGCTATATTTAACAACGAAGCGAACACCAAAAAAATCAGCGGCGTTTTGCTATCTCCCAGCGCCCGGATAATACAAGATAGCAGATTATAAAAAGTCGTGGCAACAACACCGTAGTAAATTACAATAATATAAGCATAAGCGTCCTCGATAATATCCGCCGGCGTATTCATAATCTCCAGCAGAGGCCTCGCGGTCAAAATTCCCACCGCTGTCAGCACAACCGTAGCGACGATACTCAGAAGCGCCGAGGTTGCCACAGAGCGCTTTACGCCCTCATAATCGCCAGCACCAAAACTTTGGGCAGTAATAACGGAAAATCCCGTCGTAAGGCCTTGAATACTGCCTATCACTAAAAACGTGATTCCGCTGGTTACTCCCACCGCCGCCAAAGCCTCCATGCCGATGGTTCGGCCCACGATGATAGAGTCTACCATACTGTAAAGCTGCTGACACAGGTTTCCAAATAACACCGGTAGGGTAAAAGAAATAATCAGCCGAGTCGGATTTCCCCGGGTCATATCGTTTGTCATAACCGCACTCCTTTATCGTCTCTCTCATTATACAAAACCCAGAAATCAAATGCAATTGTTTCTTAAGAAACGTTCTTTTTATTATAAAAGAATTACTTCATACTTTCTACCGGAATAATTATCGTTTGTTTCCTGAGAAATCAGACCCATATCGCTATTGCGATCACTTGATCCATTTGAAATCTGATTGGAAGGAACCTCTCCCGGGCACTCCAAAACCAGAGAACTGTAACCAGAGAACTGTAATCAGAGAGCTGTAACTAGAGAACTGTTTCTGTTCAAAACTCCCGGGATCATCCGCGAAAAAGTATTTGGATCGTTTCCTGCCTTTGGGATCATTGCTTCAACATACTAGACCCAGGGTTACGCCTACGACTTTGAAAATGTGAAGATAAGCGATAACAAGCAGAGGACTAAACGAGAAGCAGTTTAAGTTTCTTGCGCAAATAAAATAAAAATCAGAAGGAAAACACTCTTCTCCTAAAAACACGAAACCATAAGTCTTCGGTGATAAGCTTCCTCGAAAACAAAAAAGCAGCCAGAAGATGGAAAAAGCTTCCAGTTTCTAGCTGCTTATTTCTATTCTCGTTTATGCGATGTCCATCGGGGAATCAGTCTAAATCTGTTTTTCCAATTAAGCCTTGAAATATCTGCCTAAAGCGTCAGCACCGACCATGGCGGCGTAAACCATTTCCGGGGTCACTTCAAACGGCATATTCATCAGCGTATCGTCAGGTGAGCAGGCGCGAACCGCCGCCTCCATCAACAGTTCTTTGTTCGGCTGCGCCATTCCAAGATCCGCAAAAGTCGTGGGCAGGCCTACCTCCATGCAGAATCCAATAACCTCTTCCAGCAACTCCTGATCAGCATTTTCCAACACCAGCTGGGTCAATGTGCCAAAAGCTACCTTCTCGCCGTGATACAGGTGATGGCACTCCTTAATGACTGTCAAACCATTGTGGATCGCGTGCGCTCCGGCTAAACCGCCGCTTTCAAAACCGATGCCGCTTAAATAGGTGTTCGCCTCAATGATATTCTCTACCGCCTGGGTGCAAACGCCGGCTTCCACCGCCAGCTTCGCTTTTACACCATCTTCCAGCAAGGTTTCATAACACAGCTTTGCCAAAGCCAACGCACCTTTGGTGGGCTTTCCGCCGGCGCAGCTTAACGCTCCACTGGCCGCCACAGCCCTGGCCTCAAAATAAGTGGCCAGCGCGTCACCCATGCCGGATACCAAAAGTCTGGGCGGCGCCGCGGCGATAATATCCGTATCCACCAGCACCAGGTCAGGATTTGAATTTAAAAACAGGTACCGCTCAAACACACCGGTTTCAGAATAAATGACCGAAAGCGCGGAACAAGGGGCGTCTGTAGACGCGATAGTGGGAATGATCACAACCGGCGCGCCCTGATAATACGCAGTAGCTTTGGCGCTGTCATGAATCTTTCCGCCGCCTACGCCCACCACCAGGTCACATCCGTTCTCCTGAAAACGTTCACCCAGGCGCTTGATTTCTGTTTCGCAGCATTCTCCTTGAAACTCCTCGAATACCAGTTCCATGCCGGTATTTTCAAAACTCTTCTCCAGCAGTCCCCGCACTCGCTTTAAGCCGGATGAACTGATTATGACAAACAGTTTTTTCCCCAGTCTTTTTGCGTGTTCCGGTAAATTTTTTAACTCGCCTTTGCCCTGTACGTATCTGTTTGGGCTAATAATGGTATTGGCCATGAAAATCCCTCCAACTCTTTTTTTATTGATAACTTCTACTATAAACCTTACAAAATCTGAGCCTTTCTGTCAATTCGGAAACCGCCGAAATCCGGAGATTCTCTTTAAATTTTTTTGTTAAAATTTTAACAAATATATCTCAGTACTTCCCTTCTGTATAAAAAAATCCTTGTTTGAGACACTAAGAAAAAAGGGGGAGAATCATGAATGACACAACTGATCTTCTAATTATCGGCGGCGGCTGCGCTGGATTAACAGCGGCGATTTACGCGATCCGCGCGGGGCTGTCCGTAACCGTATTGGAAGGCGGCCTTGCGGGAGGACAAATCGTTGTCACAAGTGAAATTGAGAACTACCCAGGCTATATAAAGATATCCGGTCCGGATCTGGCGATGAAGATTTACAATCAGGCTCAAAAGTTAGGCGCCGATATTCGTTCACAACAAGTAATCGCAGCCTCGCTTTCCGCCCCGGTCAAAGTCCTTCAAACCGTCGAAGCGGAGTATAGAAGCAAGGCGGTAATCATCGCTAACGGTGTGAAACGCCGCACTCTGGGCTGTCCTGGGGAAAGAGAATTAACGGGAAAAGGGGTCTCCTATTGCGCCACCTGTGACGGCGCCTTTTTCCGCGGTAAGAATGTAGCTGTCATCGGCGGGGGAAATACTGCCCTAGAGGATGCCCTTTTCCTGTCCAATATTTGTGAGACGGTCTTTTTGATTCACCGCCGGGACAGGTTTCGAGGCGAAAAGCTGCTGCTGGAGGCAACGGAAAGCCGGAAGAACATTGTTTTTTACAGAGATACCGTTGTAAGGGAAATCCTCGGGGAGAAAGCAGTTACCGCCGTTGTGATGCAAAACTCCGTGTCCGGAGCGGAAGAGCTTCTCCCAGTTTCCGCGGTTTTTGTCGCCATCGGTCTGGTTCCGGACAACCGGATTTTCTCGGAGCTTTCTCAGGACAGCAGCGGCTATCTTCTGGCTGACGAGAACTGTAAAACCAACCTTGACGGCGTATTCGCCGCTGGAGATACCCGGGCAAAAGCCCTTCGGCAAATTCTCACCGCCGCCTCAGACGGAGCTGTCTCCGCCTTTCAGGCCGCCAACTATGTAAACACCCTAGGAACGGCTTCCCGCTAGGTGTCGGCAGAAGATAGCCGCTGTGCCGTAAACACCGGAATAAAGAAGGCTTTTCAGAGGCTGAAAAACAGACTATGCGCTTTAAATAGAGAACAGGTTTTCATCGTGTTGGCGGTAAATTTTTCATATGCCTGTTATTGTACAATGTGATCCGCTTCTAGATTCTAGTATTTAGTTTCTAATAGAGGCAATCACACGGCTGCTTTCCTAGAACCAGATAAAGAAAACGCCTGGGAGACTCCCAGGCGTTTTCTTTATCTTCATCGCAGCAGCAGTACCGCTACATCGTTTACATTGGTACCGGTTGGACCGGTCATCAGCAAACCGTCGCATTTTTGCAGTGCGTGATAGGCGTCATTTTCTTCCAGCACCCCGTCGATCTCGATTCCCTGCTCCCGCAACAAACCGGCGGTTTCTCCGTCTACCATGCCGCCGGCCGCGTCGGTCGGACCGTCAGTGCCATCTGACCCCAGGGAAAACAAGACCACATTCGGCAGGCCTTCCAAACCTCTGGCTGCGGAAAGGGCCAATTCCTGGTTTCTTCCTCCCAGGCCCTTGCCCTTCAGCTCAACTACTGTTTCGCCCCCAGCGATCACCGCCACAGGCTTTCCGCCCGAATGCTCCTTCTTCCATTGGGCGATTGAGGCCAAAAAGCTTCCCGCTTCCTTGGCCTGGCAGGTCAATCCCGCCGTCAGAATTTCCGAGTCATAGCCCAGTTCTTCGGCCGCCTTTGCCGCGGACTCGCAAAGGCTCTGAACACTGCCGGTGATCACAGTCTCACTGTTTGTCAATGTTTTGGGCGTTTCTTCCTTCAAAATCTCTAGCGCCTTAGGAGAAAGGTGCAGGCCATATTTCCTTACCACATCCAGCGCCTGCTCCGAGGTGGAGGGATCTGGCGCCGCCGGTCCGGATGCGATGCTTTCCAGGCAATTGCCTAGGACATCGGACAGCACAATGGAAAACACCTGAGCCGGATCACAAAGCTGGGCAAATCTACCGCCTTTTACGCCGGAAAGGCGCTTGCGGATCAGATTAATTTCCGTGATTTCGGCACCGCAGGCCAGTAGCTGCTTGGTAATATCCTGCAATTCCTCCAGCGGTATCAGCGGCAACTCAAATAAGGCGGATCCGCCCCCGGAGATCAAAAACAAAACCTGATCGTCTTTCGTTAGGCTTTGGGCCAGATCTGCCATCTTTCTCGCCCCGGAAACTGAGTTTTCATCCGGCACCGGATGACCCGCCTCTAAAATCTCACAGCGGGGAATCTCCCCTTTTCCGTGGCCGTATTTTGTCAATACGATTCCCTGCTTAATTTGATCGCCTAAAAACTTTTCCGCGGCATAAGCCATCTGCCAGGCCGCCTTTCCAATGCTGAACAGCGTCACCGGCTTTGTAAAGCTATGGGTTTTCAGCGCTTTTTCTACCGCTTGATCCGGCATTGCTTCCTTCAGTGTCTGGCGGATAATCTTCCAAGCGTCCTGGCGCATTTTCTCATTACTCATTCGTTTCCCTCCTTGCTTTGGTTTCACTATAAGTCTTTCGCCTCTGCTTGTCAATTTGAATATAGAATACATTCTTTCGTTCTCCGGGCTTTTCATCAAGAACGCTTCATGGTATCATAAAGATAAAATGCAGATGGAAATGAGGAATGCGAGAAATGGATATGATTCGAAAAGCGGTAACCGACGCTTTGGATTCTTGGAATATCAGCTATGAGATTACAGAACATCCCCCGGTTTATACGATTGAGGAAATGGAGGACCTGGGGATTACCCTAAAGGGAGATGTGGTAAAAAATCTTTTTTTGCGTGATGCTAAAGGCAAGCGCCACTTTTTGGTAGTGCTGGACAAAGACAAGCGGGCGGATCTGAAAGCTCTCCAGGAGCAGCTGGGATGCAGCAAACTAAGCTTTGCCTCTGAGGAGCGGCTGGAAAAGCATTTGGGACTTTCTAAGGGTTCTGTCACTCCCCTGGGCATTCTAAACGATGCGCAGAACGCGGTGGAGCTGGTGTTTGACCGGGATCTTATCGGCCGGCAGCGCCTCGGGGTCCATCCTAATGAGAATACCGCAACCCTTTGGATTTCCTTTGACAGTTTAAAAAAGGTATCAGAAGCCCTTCATCATTCCATTCAGTATGTCTCTTTATAACGAAACAGGCAATTCACACAGTCCGGGGAAGCAGAAGCTATATCGTTTCCGCTTCCCCGGATTTTTGATGCCCGCGCGTCTTTTTCATCAGCAAAGATTCCCCCGCGTTCGAATACGGAAGCCCTCCTGATTTTCACAAAAGCAGCGAAGATCAATCACAAAACTGTTTTCTCCAGTGTTTCCCGGTCTTCTTCAGTCAAAACAACTTTAAGGCGCACGCAGCGGCAAACCGATCCCCAGCGTCTTTGAGAGACCCAATCGGCCGAAAAATTATTTTCCTCTTTTCTCTTGACAATGCAAAAGCTCACTGTTATTATTATGATATCAAAAAGATATCAAGGAGGGTATCTGTAATGGATGAAAAAAACGTGTACGAAGAACGAGAGAAAAAAGCTGGTTCCGGCGCGTTGGCGTTAATTCTGATTATTGTGCTGTTGCTGGTAGCTATCGGCGCGGCGATCTGGGGAGGCGTACTGCTATCGGACGAGCAAAATTCTTCTCCCTTAGGGGCCATTCTGCTCACAGCGGGCAGTTTGCTTTTTATCCTCGGCTGCATTCTGTTACCGGGGCTGAAGGTGATCAATCCTAAAGAAGCACTGGTGCTCACCCTGTTTGGCAAATATTGTGGCACCCTGAAAAAAGACGGATTCTATTGGGTCAACCCGTTTTGCACCGCGGTAAACCCCACTGTATCCACCGGCCGGACCACCGGGCCGAACCCTATGATCATTTCTGAGAGCAAAAAGGTCTCGTTAAAGGCTATCACCCTGAATAACGAGAAGCAAACTGTCAATGATGAGCGCGGTAATCCGGTGATTATCGGCACTATCGTGATTTGGCGGGTCGTGAACACCGCCAAAGCGGTATTCAATGTAAACAATTATAAGGTTTTCCTTTCTACCCAATGTGATTCCGCCACTCGGAACGTAGCCCGGCTGTATCCCTACGACAGCGATGACAGCACCGGCGAAAAATCTCTGAGAGGCAGCAGTCAGGAAGTCGCCGACATGATGAAGCAGGATCTTCAGGCTAGAGTGGATGTGGCCGGGATTGAGATCATGGATGTCCGTATCACCAACCTGACTTACGCGCCGGAAATTGCCGCCGCGATGCTCCAGCGCCAGCAAGCCGAGGCGGTGATTGCCGCCCGGCAGAAAATTGTAGAGGGCGCTGTGGGCATGGTGGAGATGGCGCTGAACCATCTCAACGAGAACGGTGTGGTAGAGCTTGACGAAGAGCGTAAGGCTGCCATGGTCAGCAACCTGCTGGTGGTTCTCTGCGGCAACCGAGATGCCCAGCCTATCGTTAACAGCGGTTCTCTCTATTGATCCGGCCGAAAGGGGACGCCAATGGATAAGAAAGACAATGAAAAAAAGCAAATCCTTCTGAGGCTTGCCCCAAGTCTTTGGAAAGATCTCGCCGCCTGGGCGGAGGATGACTATCGGTCCATCAACGGTCAAATCGAGTTTTTACTTAGCGAGTGTGTCCGAAAGCGTAAAAGCCGCTCTCAAAAGGAAGCGATCATGCAGGAAAAATTTCTTTCCGGAGAAATCACGCCTGAGGAATATCACGTCTGGCTAAAGGCCAGAAAACTTTCAGAGAAATAAGGCTCAGTCAAGTTTTTATCTTTTTGGCAGCCTCACTTGCCAAAGAAGCCTCGTAGTCTTTCGGGGCTTCTTTTTTCGCGGTTTTTCCAAAATCATATTTTATCCCAGGCCTTTTCCTGAAACACTGTTCCATTCCAAGGCGCCGCATATCTTTTCCCTCCGGTTTGATCATCCTCAAAGAATCTGATCACCAAAGCGAAAAGATAGCACAAATCTATCTTTTGTCCTTTTTTGCTTTTCTTTCTCTCCCCAATATGATATGATTATTCTCAGAAAATAATCTTTTTAGGGGGGCTTCCCATGAGCCATGAAAAAATATTGGTAGTTGGCAGTTCCAATACAGATGTGATTCTTCGCATTCCCCGGTATCCCCTGCAGGGAGAATCCCTGGTGGTGTACAAGCGGGAACAGGCTTTAGGCGGAAAAGGTTCCAATCGCGCGGTCGCACTTACCAGATTGGGCGCTGATTTGGATTTTTGCTGTAAGCTTGGCAGAGACGCTTCCGGGGAATTCATCCTGGATGCCTATCAAAAAGAAGGGGTCAGCCGGGAGATGGTGCTCCTAGGTGACACCGAGGGCACCGGTACCGCATACATTATGCTGGAGGATACTGGAAGCAACACCATTTTGTCTTACCTAGGCGCGAACGGTGATTATACTTCAGAGGATATTGATAAAATATTATCCAAACTGCCTTGTTACGGGTATCTGTGCATGGATCTTGAATTTAGCTTAGACGCGATCCGCGCTATTTTACAGGCTTCCAAAGCAGGCGGTCCCAAGGCGATCATCGACGCCGGTCCTGTCCGCAAGGAACTTCCCCTGGAAGCTTTCAGCGGAGCTTATGTATTGAGTCCTAACGAAACCGAGGCCGCCGGTATGACCGGCATCAAAATCACAGACCGCGCTTCCGCGGAACAGGCGTGCCTGGCTCTTTTCCAGTCCGGATGTGAAAACGTAATTCTAAAATGGGGAAAACAGGGCGCATTGCTTTATGACGGGAACTCTTTTTCTCATTTCCCCGCATACAGTGGCTCTGGAAAAGTCGTAGATACCACCGCTGCAGGTGACTGCTTTATGGCGGGGCTGACTTGCCATCTTTCCGAGGGATTTTCTCTGAAAGAGTCCATTCAATTCGCGAATATCTCCGCCTCTATCGCTGTCACACGGCTAGGCGCCATTCCTTCTCTTCCCAACCGTGAAGAAGTTGAGTCAATGGTGAAAAAAGCGAAACAGGAAGGATATTGGGAACAGTAACCTTTTCAGCGCCGTAATTTTAATAATTCTATATCGCCCATAGCACAAACGATAAAAGCCCCGGCAATCAGACGAACCACCGCAGCAACCGCTGGCGGAGTGTTCCCTGCACCGGGGCTTTTTGTTTTTTGTATCCGCGCTTTTCAACACCTTTTGCTTTGTTCTATGTACCACAACAAATTTTTGGGTTCCCAAATTCTTCGGGCTGAATTTTGGATCCTAAAATCCGTATAGCAACGAAGAAAGCATTCCTCAATAGAAACCTCTCTCCAGGTATCCTGAGCTTTCAAAGCTTTAAGGCGTATGGGTAAAACAATCGCTTCAAAAAGAAACCTTTTCCCCTCAAAAAACCTTTCAAATAAAGGCTTTTGAAGAAAATTGTTTCTGCCGCTTTCGGTTTTTCTACAAGCACGCGTTCACCACATTGGCTCGAAGCAAAATTTCCTGTCTCGTTTGAGAGGAGGTAAAAAGCGGCAAAAGCCTTTCCAAAGTCTTATCTTTTATTTTCCTTCAATAACACAACCAGCGCCAGACCAATCTTTATAGAACCGATCTACATAGAATTTGGTCAAAGGCAAGGGGCTATCAAAGGTATCGGTAAACACATGATAAGGCATTGTGACAATATCAGCGCCAGCCAAAGCGTATTCTACAATTTCCTGAGGCTTCTCAATAGAAGCGGCCAGCACCTCGGTGGGTAAACCCTCTTCATGGATAACATCACAAAGCTGCTCCAGCGTTACCAGACCGTCGTAGCCGATCACATCATTTTGTCCGGTGTAAGGAGCGACATAGTCCGCGCCGGCGGTAGCGCATAAAAATCCCTGAGACGCAGTAAGTACCGCGGTAGCGCAGGTTTTAATGCCTTCCGCGTGAAGAATTTTTATGGCTTTTACCGCTTCCCGTGTAGCGGGCAGCTTTACCACAATATTTTTTCCAGCGGTAACGATTTTTCTCGCCTCAGCGACCATTCCCTCCGTATCCTTGGCCACTACTTGACCGAACACTGGGATTTCCGGAAATTCTTTAGCGATATTCGCCAGAACGTCCACCAAATTTTTCCCTGTCTGAGACGCGATGGTAGGATTGGTGGTAATTCCACAAATCAAACCCATCTCGTCAAGCTCTTTCAACTCCCGCAAATCAGCGGTATCTGCAAATAATTTCATATTCTGAGAGCTCCTTCTTTCTCTAAATCACGGCTCTTCCGGATACCAGCCAACAAACTCCGGTTTGGCGCTCACTTTAGCGTTATTGCCCATTTCATAATAGGCACCGAGAGCATCAAAAGTATCCAGATAAAAATAATGATCCTCCATATATTTGCCCTGATAGTTCACCTTGGGGCCGCGGCTGGAATATTCGGCCACAGCGGCATCTAAAGCGTCATTGTCCAGAATAGACTCTTTGATGTGATGGATTCCAGGTCCTCTTTCCTCCAAGAACTTGGAGTAAGGATTCACACCGTAAATCGGCTGAATGATCTCAAACTCGATGTCTCCGATAAAGGTAGCGGCAATCAAAAACTCAAAATCATCTTCTACCGGTTTTCCGTCGCTTTTTACGTCATGGGCACTAATCTGATTATTTTTCAAAATAGTCCAGGGTCCCCAATTCAGTGTCTTCGTTAAGTACTCAATGGTTTTCTTGTAATCATTGGTAACATAACAAACCTGGGTAATCTTTCTGTTCTTGTTGAACTCTTTCAGTTCTTTTGCACTCATCATGTCTAGTTGACCTCCTTCAGAAATAAAAACATTTAACGCCGGGTATTCCCGGTTGTTTCCAAATTTGTTCGCAGGCTTCCACCTCACACCGAGCGTTTATAAGTAGCCCACTAACGCGTGGCATTTTAACACAGCAGAAGTCAAAGGCAAGGCGTCGGGAATCCATCCAATCCTAAACTTTCAGAACGAATCCCACCCACGGTAAAGCTCTGGCCTCCTATCTGATTTCTACGCGGCCTGCGTCTTTCCCCGAAATTCTCCCAATCTTTCTCAAATTTTACAATCCCAGATAGGGATAGAGTCTC
Source organism: uncultured Oscillospiraceae bacterium (assembly GCA_959596515.1). GTDB lineage: Bacteria > Bacillota > Clostridia > Oscillospirales > Acutalibacteraceae > Clostridium_A. The sequence goes on along the minus strand of CAUFXR010000014.1, from coordinate 8,233 downwards.
AGGATACCACGCCAAATACAGTATAAACTTACCGTGTAAAATCCGTTTGCGCAACACATTTGAACCGGAAGTCTGAGTTTGGAAAAAAGGCCACCGCCCAAACAGTGTTCACGCGGTCTTCTCCAGCCTCATTTCCATGGTTTTTTGAGGGAGGATCAAGTGTAACCCAATCATTTCCCTCAAAACCACCGCAAACGGATTTTAACGGAATCATACCAACATATGAATCATAGCATTATTCCACATAAATTCCCATCTGGATTCCCTTTGCGTAATCCCCATCCCAATCGTAGCCCTTTCTGGGCTCAAAGGAATTCATATGGAAGCTTCTGGCGGCCAAATCACGCATCTCCTCCATGGAGGACACCACGTTTAACCCTCTCAGCTGCCACAAAATGTTACCGATCAAAGTAGCGTAAGGCATACCGGACCGTGTGGGCAGATGAGAAGCGTCGCTGATCATCTGTACCAACTGAGGATACCAGGCTCCTCCGTTCACCACCACGATTTCCTCCAACGGAATATTCAATTTTTCCGTCACATGAAGAGCTTTTTGTTTGATCCACATGGCGATGCTCTCAAACAGGCAGCGGATCCATTCTCCATGGGTGGCTGGAACCGTTTGACCGGTTTCCGTCAGATGCTCGGTCAATGCCTCGATAATGCTTCCATGGGCTTTCAGGAACCGAGGATCCTTTAAATTGACATAAGAGTGGACAGATCTGGCTTCCTCCGCCATTTTTTCCACCTGGTCGTAAGAATAAACGGAACCTTGTTTCGCCCATTCGCTCTTCACGGCGTTCACCAGCAAGAAGGCCGGGAAATCCTGATAAATCAGGAAAGTATCCGGTTCTCCCTGCAGGGAATTTTTAAACCCGTAATGATAAGCGGCGTCACTGATATCCGGCTGATCGGTTTCCACGCCCATATTGGCGTTGGTTCCCAAGCAGACGTACAGCTTGTTTTTGCCAAAACCGGGGATAGCGGCCACCGCGGAAGCGCTGTCGTGGCCCGCCACGGATACAACCTTCATTCCCACAGCGCCGGTTTGGTCCTCCACAGCCGGGTGAACCGGTCCCAGTACCCATCCGGGGGCCTTCGGCGGCATGAAGATCCGAGTCGGGATTCCTAAAATCTCGCATAGCTCTGTAGACCAACGTTTCTGGCGGTAATCGAACAAGCCGGTGGTCCCGGCGATGGTCGCTTCCGCCGTTCCCTTGACGCCGGTATAGAAATAGCCAAATAGATCAGGGAACATAATCAGCTTATCCGCATAATCCATGCAAGGGTCATGCGCGGCCACCCGGGAAAACACCTGAGGAAGCATATAGCCTCGGTTGCACAGGCAGCCGGTCAAACGGAAGGTCTCCTGCTCCGGAATCTTCTGGAACATCTCCTCCAGTGTATGTAAGGTACTGTTGTCATTAGGATGATACGGGGGAAATACGATGCGGCCGTAACCGTCGATATAAGCGTGGGCGGAACCGTGGGTATCAAAACCAATGGTATCCGGTGCGCCATATTTGGAAACGATCTGTGCTAAGCCATCCAAAGAATGATTATACAGTGAGAAAAAGTCATGATATAAAGAATCCAGCACTCTGACAGAACGATTGGGAAAAGGAATATACTCGTTTTCCGCCAGCCGTTCGCCGTCAAAATACGCGGAGACCATTTTCCCGCCGCTGGCCCCGCAATCGACTCCCACTAAATGATATTTTTTGCTCATTGATGTTGCCACCTTTCCAAATTCATTGAGAATTTTGGATCGTCCGCTTAACGCCCCCAGTTTAACCTGGCAGAACCGTAATTTTCCTCAGGCAGCAGAGCACAGATGAGTGGTCAGTAAGAGCGCCTTGGCGATAGCCTCGGTTCTAAGATTAAAAATGGAATCTTTATGGCAGCGGCCATAACCCCTATTGAGAAAATAGAAAACGGTAATTTCCAGCTGCTTAAAGCGGCATAAAATTTTCCAGTTGGCGTTCGAATTATTCGTAATTTCTGTGGCGCTTTTCCATTTCCTCATCGGAAACATTCATTTGCTGCTTCAGCATTCTGGACATGCAGTCAAACAGAATCACCGCGGACTGCTCGTACAGATTACCCATTGGCTGCTTTGTGGGAACCAAATCGCCGTGGGCTCTATAGGCCATTGCAGGCAGATGAACGATGATATCGGCCACCTTACCCATATCGCTGTCCGGAACCGCAGTCACCAAAACGATCTTGGCGCCGGCCTTTTTACACAGCTCGGCGATAAACACCACGTGGCTGTAGAAGCCAGGGCCGCAGGAAATAAACACTACGTCGCCCTCGCCTACAGAAGGAGCGGTATCATCCCAAGCCCAGTGAGCGTCCTTACCCAAATGCATTAAGCGCATTACAAAGAATTTTAAACCTAAGCCTTCTCTTCCAGCGCCGTAGCAGACCACTTTTTTCGCGTTAATGATTGCATCCAGAGCAGGCTGCAAATCCTTGTCGTCCATCTTGTCAAACACCTGCTGCATCTCGCTTAAGGCAGTGTTTGCATACTCGTTCAATAAACCCATTTTTAGTTCCTCCTTAAATTTAAATAGAAATAGGTTTTGAGTCTATCACCTTAGAACGGTTTCCCATTCTAAGCAATACCGAAAAACATTTTCCGTCTATCAGTATAGATAGTGTAATCACACGCAGGAAAGGAAGCCCGCGGTAAAGGAATCCCCTAAACCGATGGTGCAAGCCGGATTCTCCACTGGTTTGGTCGGTACGGCGATGATGCCGCCCTTTTCCAGGGTTTTAATCCGCTGCAGACCTACAGCGCTGTCAGGCTGATCAGCTATGGAGAACACCATTTCCTGCGTTCCGTAATCGGAATACCGAGCCTTCGCGGAGGCCACCATATTTCCCACGGCCAACGCAGATTTCACATCCCGGCCGTCGGGAAGCGGGTTTCCGTAATACATAGATACATCTCTTGAATGGATGACTACGCCACGTCTGGGACTGTAAGTATGGAAAAACTTATCCAACAGGTCCATCAGCATGTAGGGGTTCCCGCCAAAGGAAGAATGAGAAACGCCGTTGATTTCAAACAGCTCTTCGTCACTGCATGCGATAATATCGCTTTTACGCCCCAGTTCTTTGAAATATTTCCCATAACCATCCTTTAAGAAGAAGGGGCCACACTCACAGTAAACCATCGTCTCCTGGGAAAAACCATCCAAAAGCTCAGCGATCTCCTTTAGTTTGGCGTCCAGGTTTTCCTCCTGCTGGATCCCGCTGACGCCGGAAATCAGCAGCGCGGTGACATGGTTCTTTTTCGCGTACTCGAAATAACCATGATCCAGCGGCAGCTCTGAATTGATCACATCCCAGGACAGAATGATTTTATTGGCTACAGGAGCGGTATAGCTCTGGTCCTGAAACCTGAGAGTCGCCCCCTTATGAAATTGAAAAATAAAATGCGGGGCATAGCGCTCGGCGTTTTCCTGTAAAAAGCGCCGGATCGGCAGCGCTTTGCCATCAGAATAAACGGAAAGAGGCGGGTAGTTGAGCAAATCCGCAAACTGCGGGCCGAAACTGGTCAGATGCACCAGGCTTTTCACTCCAAAATTCGCTAGGGCGCAGGCCGCTTGGGCACCCGTACCGCCTACCCCGTAGGAAACCATCTTTAAGGAGCTTTCGATTGTCCGGGCGACTTCCTCACAGATGAAGCATTCTGTGCCTCCCTCTGGCAGACGGAACAGCAGCATATCCACCAGGTCAGTCATATTTTCCACGTTGCTGATATTTCTAGGTCCTGTAGCGTATTGGTCTACCCATTTCTGGATAACGCCCGTATCCCAGCGGACTAACAAGTCCACATTACTGGTTAAACCGGCCGCCACATAACGGGAATCAGCCACCTTTTTAAAATACTCGATTGCGTCTTGATAAACACCCATAAAGCCTCTTCCTTTAACGAATCATTATTTTATCAGTTCCGGGTTAAAGCCTCCATCAGCTCCCGATAAATCTCATCAATGTCAGCGATCACCGGATTCGCCTTATAGTCCGGCAGATCATGGCTGCGATCGGCAATCTTGCGGATGGTAGCCTCATCCACAGAAAAGCTTTCAAAATTCAGCCACATACCGATATCCTTCAGCAGCTGGTCCACTTCCTCGCAGCACTTCTGCGCCGCTTCCTCGTCGGAAAGCTTCTCCAGTTCCGGATTTAAAATTCTACCTACAGTCGCGAACTTCTCCACAACAGCGGGGCAGGTCAGCCGCATAAAGGAAGGATAGGTCAGCGCCAAAGACTCGCCGTGCATAATCTGGGGGCAGTGGCCGCTGATCGTCATACCCACGCCGTGAGGCAGGGTAACACCGGCGTTAGCAATCGCCAAGCCGCCGCAGGTATCCGCCCAGGCCATTCCCTCTCTGGCTTCCAGATCCTTTCCGTCTTTCACAACCCGGCGCAGATATTTCGCCACCATGCGGATGCCTTCCAGGGAGATGATATCCGTATAAACAGAACCATTTACATTAATATAGCTTTCAAAGCAGTGGCAGAAAGCGTCAAAACCGGTAGAGGCAGTGGTGTGGCGAGGTACGGTCACCATCAGGTCCGGATCCACAATGGCAACCCGAGGATAAATCAAATTGTTGAAAACAGCGCTCTTGGTCTGTGTGGCGGTTTCTGTCATTACCGCGACCTGGGTCACCTGAGATCCAGTACCAGAAGTGGTAGTCACAGCGATACAAGGCAGCGTTTTTTCCGGCTGCGTTTTAAAGAACAGATAATCCCAAGCCCGACCCTCATTGATAGCAGCCATCGCCACCGCTTTCGCGGTATCCATAGAGGAACCGCCGCCAATACCGATGACCACATCTACCTTTTCGGTTCTGGCCATTTTTGTTCCGGCGTCTACGCTTTCCGTAGTGGGATTGGGCACTACGCCGTCATAGTGGTGTACGTTGAGGCCCGCCTGTTTTAATATTCCCTTCACCTTTTCATAAATCGGCGCCAGCGGGGAATTAACGGATTCCGTCACCAATAAAACGTTTTTTCCATATTGAGACGCAATCGCACCAATCTCCGCGATTTTTCCCCGGCCGAATACAATTTTTGTGGTCTGCTCATAGCTGAAATTCATGACAACTCACTCTCTTTTCCTGCATATAACGCAGCATTTAATTAATCTTTCCATTTCTCTAGAATCCAGCAAGAAATGGAAGAAAGAATCCTTGTTTGAGGCGGGACGCAAGGCGGCGATATCTTTTGGGAGGACCATCTTTTCCCCTCAGTTTTCACTGATTTCTCATCTGTAAACGACTCTTCATCCTCACCTAATTTGTCTGTCGCCCGATTACGTCGGAAACCCAGTCTTTCACTTTGTGAATTCACAAGCGTAGCAGAAAATCGTATGTAAAACAAACAAATTAATCCAAAATTATTGTGAAAAACAAATATATTTTTTGCCTATTTACTTATTATCGTTTAGTTATATATATTTAATTATTATTCGTAAATTTTATCAGGTTTTTAAGTGGTTTTTTATCCATTTCATGCTTTCGTCCTCATTATAATCAAGGGGGTATTATTTGTCAATAGAAAAATCCAAAACAAAAGATAATTTAAAAACCTGTTTTTCTAACATTTTATTCATAATAACTAATTGACAAAATGTATTATTTTTTTATAATATAATTAACAGAAGGTAATATCCAAGTTTTTAATTAATCAAAAATAGTAATTCAATAATACCTTGTTATGGATACGCCTTATTCTATCTGTTTTAACTAAAATATGGCCGTATCTCATTCGCTGGAAACCTGTCTGGCCGCAATAAACGGAGGTTTTTTTATGCCCAAGGTTGATAAGTCTTTAGTTGGAATCCATAATAAGGAAGCCGTGATTAATACCATACGTGACAATTCCCCGATTTTCCGGGCTGAGATTGCTCGTCTGACAGGTCTCAGTATTCCCACCGTAATGAAAATTACAGAAGAATTTAAAGAATGGGGACTGATTTATGAAAGCGGAAAGCGGACTTCTGAAGTCGGAAAGCCTCCCAAGCTGCTGAGCTTTGTTCCAGACGCCAAATATATCATTGGCGTAGACGTGGGAACCACCCACGTAGGAGCGGTTCTAATGGATCTTTCCGCCAATATTATCCTTCGCGAATGGGTTCCCACGCATGATGGTCATACTTTTCCTCAGGTATTGGAGCAAACGATCCAATGTATTCAAAAGATTTTAGATGCGTCTTCGGAATACGCTGACAAAATTCTCGGCATTGGCGTCGGCGTTCCCGGACTAATTTCCGTAGAAACCGGAAAAATCATTTTGTCCCCTGCCATTGGTTGGCATGAGGCAAACTTTTTGGCGCCACTGAAGGAACAATTTCAACTTCCGGTCGTGGTGGACAATGTAGTGCGCGCGATGGCTATGGGCGAGCTTTGGTTCGGCGCCGGGCGGGGCCTGGAAAATTTCTTCTGCATTGGCCTGGGTTACGGTATTGGTTCCTCCATTGTCATTGAAAAGCAGATTTATTCCGGCAGTACCGGTACCAGTGGCGAGTTCGGCCATATGACCATTGATAAAAGCGGTCCTTTGTGTGACTGCGGATGCTACGGCTGTTTAGAAGCCATTGCCTCAGCCAACGCGATCTCTAAACAGGCACGGTTCGCTATCTCCAACGGCGCCAATTCTATGATGTACGATATTATCCATGGAAATCTGAACGAAATTAACGCTAAGGTGGTCTTTGATGCTGCAAAAGCTGGTGATTCTCTGGCGAATACTATCGTAAATCAGGTAACCGTCTATTTAGGGATCGCCATCAGCAATGTGATTAATCTGTTGGATCCTCAGCTCATTATTCTGGGAGGAGGCATCAGCCAGGCAGGTGATTTTCTTTTGAATCCCCTGATGGACGAGGTTTCCCGTCACGTGCTGCCGGTAAAGGAACCCCATATTGTAATCTCTTCCTTAGGAGAAAACGCCGTAGCCATCGGTGCGGCTACTTTCCTATTAAAGGAGTATGTGGAGTCTGGCAAGGTACAGTAATACTTCTTACATAAAAAAAAACAGCCCGGAATTTATCTCTTCCGGGCTGTTTTATAGACTTATCACTATACTTATTACATTCAGGAAAGAAGGCTATTTATGAAAATCTCTCAAACGCCCTTCGGTACCTCCAGAGATCAAAAACCGGTTTCCCTCTACAAACTATCCAACGGTCATGGCATGACGGTGGAAATTTGTAACATTGGCTGCAGCATTGTCTCCGTAAGGGTTCCCGATCGGAATGGAAACAGTGTGGATGTGGCCTTAGGCTATGATACTGCTTCCGAATATGAGGTCAATCCATCCGCTTTTGGCGCAGTGACCGGCCAGTTTGCCGCTCGAATCCGCAGAGCCCAGTACCAGTGGAATGGCGAAACCGTTCAACTGGAACGAAACGAGGGCAACAACAACATCCATGGCGGTTCCAACGGCTTCGCCTATCGTTACTGGGACTGCATTGAGGCCAGCAATGAAAAGCTGCGCTTCCGGCTTTTTAGTCCAGACCGAGACAGCGGCTTTCCTGGAGATTTAACCGTGACCATTACTTATATGCTGACCGAGGATAATACGCTGATATGGGAGTCTGAGGCCACCACTTTGACGGAGACCATCTGCTGTCTGACAAACCACAGTTATTTCAACTTAAATGGTTGCGATTCTGGAAGCACTGATGACCAGTATTTAACCATCAACAGCGATTATATCTTGGAAATTGATGACGAAATGCTGCCTACTGGCAGGATTCTTCCCGTGGCAGGGACCCCGTTTGATTTCACATCTCCCAAAAAGCTAGGGGAACAGTGTTGCGACGATCATCCCTTGCTGAAAATTCCCGGAGGCTATGACCACTACTTTATTCTCCGTCCCTTCGCTCCTTTCAGTACCCAAGCGTACTCCGAACAAACAGGAATTATTTTCACCCTGCGTACCAACGCACCGGGGATTCAGTTATACGCCGGTAACTTTTTAAATGGCACACTGAAAGCGAAGGGCGGCTTTTACCCGCAAAGAAGGGGTGGCTTCTGTCCGGAGCCTATTTCCTATCCAGACGCCATGAATCAGCCGTCGTTCCCTTCCTGTGTCATTTCCAGAAACAATCCACAAAAATACCGCACAGAGCTTTCCTTCTCCGTGAAATAAGGTTCAGTGAATTGTCAAACTAAGAGCAACAGGAAAAGAGTTCAAAGTCCCATAATTC
>CAUFXR010000013.1 GCA_959596515.1 uncultured Oscillospiraceae bacterium | reverse complement strand
TGTACCAGAAGGGCTGACGGGTCTTCAATTTTCATTTAACTTTACAGTCCGATAATAGTATGTGGGAGGAATAGATATGGATAATTTTAAAATCGGTCAGCTTATTTATAGGCTGAGAAACGAAAAGCATTTGACCCAGTTGCAATCAGCCAATCAAATGAACATAAGTGACAAAACAATTTCAAAATGGGAACGAGGAGTTTCCAAAACTTAAAGATACCATACTAAAAGCCCACGCTTACATTACTTCCAAACAACATAATTTTGGAGGTAAACCCTATAAAACGTCTTATATCCTGCGAATATAACTTCGACAACTACTGTGTGGAGCTGAAATTCACAGACGGTAGCATGATTGCGATTGATACCATCGCCGTTGAGAATGAAGTTGCCCGTAATATGTACGAACGTTCAGAACTTGACTATCTTATCTACAATGCGCCTTTGGAGTATGCAGACCTTATCTTGAACGGTGATCCCGAAACCTATTTGAAAACCGTAACAGAATACAAGAATCTGGATTAAACGATTTAAGCCCTGCTGTTGATCGAATGTGACTGACAGCAGGGCTTATTTTATTTTGCAAAGGTTATTTTGATTTGTAGCTTGTTATCAATGAAGATTGCTTCGATGCTTCCACCCATACGCTCAATCAGCAACTTAGCAATGAATAATCCAAGCAAGCTAATTCTCATTCCTGTGTCTGTTATCCTGTGATCGCCGGACAGTCTGCTGCCGTCAGCCAACGAAGATTATATTACTATAAAAGAAACAGGGGTCAAGTATTTTTTCTTGACATCCCAATTTTTTGTAATGTTTTTTACCCATTCGCCTGTGGCGGTCACTTCATAATCATCTCTTTGTCAGACGGCAGCGGTTTCAGCGGTGCGGATGGCAGCGTCTGATACCAGTATGCGCAGGAAGTATAGTCATCGTATCGCGGCCCGGTCCATCCCAGATTGTCCAGCGTCATGCGGAATTTGGTCTCAAAATGGATCGGGTCAGCGATGTGGAAGCGGTATAGCAGAAATCTCTGCTGGCCGTTGTAAAATTCACGGTTATCACCGTAGATGGCGTACATTCCGCTGTAAAGGCCGCTGTAAGTCTGATAGGATTTGATCTGAACATCATTTCCAAAGCCGTAGGAGCCGCAGAAATAATCCTCTGTGCCTGTATAGTGAATGGAAGGATATTTGTCATCGTCTATGTACATTCTGGCTTCGCCCTCCACCCAACAGGTGTTGTTTCCGTTCATTCCGGTGGCCAGGGTTACGCCCACGAACTGGCCTTTTCCCTGAATGCCGTCGATAATGGTGTAGGAACGTCCCTTCTGAACGGGATGCTCCTGACGGTAGGAAGCATGGAAATACCCGACCTCGTCGGGCACCTCACAGTGGCAGCCGGTGATGATATAGTACAGGTCCCGATCCTTTTCACCGCGGTTTTCCATGGTGATCCGGCAGTGCTTTTTGAAAGGCATCTCCCAGTAACAGTTCAGTCCCCGTCCGGGAGCCACTAGGATCTGTGCAGAATTGAGCACCGCATATTTTCCATCCCTGTCCACAAAATTCTCATCGTATGCTGTCCCGAAAAATGCGGAAATGGGAGCTTCCACAGAAGGATATTCGCAGTTGTCCCAGTACATGCGGATCACAAAGCTGTGTCCAACGTAGCCGGTAAACCAGATGCTCTGGATCATTCCTGGCCCATCGGTGTCCACCAGTGTCACAGCCTCCCCTGCGCGAATCGTCACGGTGGGACTGAGCTTGGTGCAATCCCTTCCTCTGGAACCGCCTGCTCTGGTTCCTGTGGGATTTTCTGCGGAAAAAGCAAAGGTCTTTGCATTGCTGATCATACAATACGGATTCATAGGTCTTACCTCCCTTGCTTTGACGTATCTGATATCAGTTTATAATACTTTTGGGGGAATGTCAATCACTATTCATTTTATGGTTTTTGACAGGCCTGCATTTGTTACTGCCAGCGTTCCGTCTGTCACAAACAGACTGAGGGACTGGCCAAATTTCTGATAAAACCGTGTATTCAGAGCCACTCCGTCCACATAGATCGTTGCGATGGTGTCATCCAGGATCATTTGGATATGGTACTTCTTTCCCGCTTCCAGTCTGATGGGCCGTTCCAGTCCGATGTTCTGGTTTGCAGGCCAGGGCATGTTGGGACTCTTTTCAAAGCGGTAACGGTTTTCTACTATACAATCAGAAAAAGGATGAGCAGATAGAGATTATCAGCAAGCAGGTTGGGTTTATTAAATAAACAGGTGGAAACAGGGACCTAAATCTGAAAGGAAAAAGAAAATGACAGAAAAAAACAAATGCTACGGCATACAGGTTCAGTTTGATAAACTTCGAGACAGCATAGTCATATATAATGGAAATTCTTTTGAAGTGAATGAGCTGAACGTGTGCATACAGGAAAACAAAAAGAAACGTATTTACTATATTAATACACTCGACAGCTTTACCGAGTGGGAGGAAAAGACGCAAGGTGACATTTCAAAAAGCGGAATGGGATCGAAGCGGGAGGTGTTCCGTTCTTTTGGCTATTTCCAGGGAAAGCCTCATATAATAGATGAAAAGTTATTTCATACAGATACGGGAATATACGAAGGAACACCCCATGACGCATTAGTATGGCCGGACGCAGATTCAGACGAAAGGTGGAGAAAGCAGCTTACCTTTCATCTGAAAGTAAATAATGCAGAGGTAACTATCGGTTTTATTGCAAGAGAACCGAAAATTGCATTTTGCGGACATAGCTTTACGGGACTATGGGACAGTGCCTATTACTATTTTCGGGAATTAGCAAAAATGGGGGGGCTGGAATGCCAGACTTGCTTACAGCTACTGGGGCGGAACAGGACTCGGACATTATGCTGGACTTGTGGAAGGCTGTGAAGAAAGAGCGAAGCAGTGCGAAAAGCTCATAAATGGAAATGAGTATTATGACTTCTTTATCGTGGCAGGAAACAGTGATGAAGCATTGGAAACTTACAGCGGCAAGGTCGGGGCAACAGATTATAAACAAAGACCGTATATGCTACGTGGTGCTGAGCTTATACACGAGAAAATGAAGGGAAAAGCGGGAAGAATGCTTCTCTGGGCTCCACACGCCTATCAATATGGATTTCTCAAAAATATGAGGTCAAAGCCCTGGTACGAAGGGACTCTCGGAGATACCTACAACATTGACGGGCAGGAATATGTGCTAACGCTTACATCCGAACAAATGGCAGCGGCGAATATGGAGTGGTATGATTATATAGCAAAAGAACTATGAGAAGATGTAGCTGTACTGCCTGTGTGCTTGGTATATGCAGAACTCCGAAAGCAGTATGGGCTTTCCATTAATCCCTACATATCACCTGAACAAGGCGGAGATTACGGACATCAAAATAATATAGGAAACTATATTGCTGCATGTCTGCTATATGCAGTCATATTTGATGAAAGTCCCAAGGGCTTGGGCATTCCTGTGTCTCATACGTTCGGAATGCCGGGCGGGATAGTCACGCAGGAGCAGGCAAATATCATACAGCGAATTGCGTGGGAAGTATACGAGAACGAAAATCAAAGACGATTCTGAATAAGTTGTAAGGCTTAGATTAACACCTCTTTATCCCTCTTTCCATAAAGATGACAAAACTTTTTCTCTTATGCGGACGGAGTATACGGATGATTTTATGGAGTTTTATCGTGCATATCTGGATAACCAAAGGATACATGGAGAGCAACATGGCATACTTGCTCAAGAAGGACAAGTTCCGCCTGAAAATGCTTATACCGTCTCCTGTGTACCTTGGATAACTTTTAAGCACTTCTCTGTCCTTTCATACGAAAATAAACCGTATTACTTCCCTTCTATTGAGGCTGGAAAGTTCTGCGAGCAGGCAGGAAAAATTGTCTTACCGTTGTCGATTACTTGCCATCATGCTACTACTGATGGCTACCATGTGAGCCAGTTTATCGAAATGCTTCAACATAATGCGAATAGATTAAATTACAAATTACAGGTTGATTAATAATGGTAAGTAAAGGAGCTTAGACGAACGACGGAATGAGTGGTCTTGAAGTTGAAGCAGTTGCTAATGCAGTCTGCCTGCTTTACAAAGAAATATCCAAAAGTCATTGACGAACAAACGTTCTATATGATATAATCTATATGCTCTCATTGGAGAGCCACAACTGAATATCTGAATGAAACTCAAGGCAGCCGCCGACAGAGATTGCGGCTGCGCCACTCCTGTCGCAGCGTCTGCCTGCGGCGCGGAAAAAGCAGACATTGAAGGTTTCTGAATTTCAGAGCCGGTACATAGTTTCATCAAAGATATGGCGAGAGATTTTCTCCCGCTGATTTGATGTGCTGTGTACCGGCTCTTTTTGTCGTTGCAGACATAGTTCAAAAAAATGCAGAAGGGGTTAATTTACAGCCCTTCTCGCTGCCTACCTATTGAGGGGTAAATTGAAAACTGAACGACCGTCCGAATGGGATATGACCTTGCGATGACCTCTCCGGCAGGGAGTGAGCGAGGCAACGCTGCGGTGAGATTCCGGGGCAGGGATAGAAAAACGACATTCGGGTACAACGGCAAAACTTACAAAAACTTCAGGAAACAGTTCCGTTTTACACCCGTGATTTCTCCTATTTGTGGGGAAAGCTGTTTTACGGTCAAGACCGCAGATTTTCGCAGAGTTCCTTTTGCAGGAGTGCTGGACGACCTCCGCATTGTCTGCGGCGTTTCCGTTAGAAAATCCTTAAATTCTGCCGGTCTTGAACGTGACTTTTTCCGGCAAAAACGAGCTTTTCAGAAAAGCAACCCGAAATGAGGTGAAATTCAAAATGATTACAGGTATCAAGAAGAAAAACAAGCTGACCGAGATCTGGTTCGACGAAACCGGCAACGCAGTCAACATCCGTACTTACAACACCGACCTAAAAAATCGTCTGACGGCCTATGCGGTAAAATATCCCGCCCACTGCCGCCTGACTGACGATGACGAGTGCGGCTGCCTGACCTTCGAGATAGACCGCCGACGATTCTCCGTCCGGCTGACCGCCCCCTATTCCGAGGACAGGCGCAGCAAAGCCAAGGAGACGATGACCGCCGTTAACCAGCAAAGACAGAAGGACAATTTCAAGAAGCCGCTATGACCGCAGAGATGCTGTCCACAGGAATAGCGAGCATCGGATTGTGGCCCCCACAATCCGGATCCGCAGCCTTGCGGCATGCGGACTAACTCAGGGGCGGTGCCCCTGAATACCCCACTAAAGAATGGAGCTGACAAAATGAAGGAAGAAAAAGTGCGTATCAAAGTACGCTTGGCCGAAGAAGAAAAAGAAAAATTAGAACGAAACAGCGCCCTGTGCGGACTGACCCAAAGCGAATATGTCCGCCAGCTTTGCCGGGATGTTCACCCGAAGCCAAAACCGCCGGATGTATTCTGGGAGCTGATGGAGGAGCTATATAAGGCCCATTCCGATTTGAAAGAGTGTGCCAAATATGGGCCGTCCGCCCTGAAACTCTGTGCCGAAATCGAACGGCTGGTGCTGGACTTGCAGGAGGCGATCTAATGGCAACGACTTCTCTTTGGCACATCGAAGGCCGACTGAAAGACCTCATCGACTATGTGGAGGACCCGGAAAAGACGGCAGCGAAAACCCCGGAGCTGCAAGACCTATACAATGTGTTTTCCTATGTCCAGCGTCCGGAGGCCACACAGGAGGGTGAGTATGTCACCACCATCAATTGTCTGAAGGAAACAGCGCTGCGGCAGATGATCCTTACCAAGAAGCGCTACGGTAAGACGGACGGCTATATCGCTTGGCATGGGTATCAGAGCTTTAAGCCGGAGGAGGTCACGCCGCAGCTTGCCCATGAGATCGGCGTGAAACTGGCAAAGGAGATGTGGGGCGACCGCTTTGAGATCATCGTCAGCACCCATCTGGACAAGGAACATCTGCACTGTCACTTCTGCTTCAACTCCGTGTCCTTCCGGGACGGCGGCAAGTACAATTATTCCAAAGCAGAACAGCAGCGTCTGCGAGAAGCCTCAGACCGGCTTTGTCGGGAATACGGACTGTCCGTCATTGAAAAGCCCCGCAAAGCACCCTCCCGTCCGGTATGGCTGGATGAGAAAAACGGCAAGCCTACCCGCTACAATGTCTACCGTGCCGATGTGCAGGAGGCGATAGACTTCAGCCGCACACCCTACTATATGGAGGACTATCTCCGTCGAAAAGGGTATATCACCGACTTTACGGGCAGGCACTGGAAGATACGCTTGCCCCAGTATGAGCATTTCACAAGGCTGGATACACTGGATGAGCGGTGGACGCCGGATAATATCCGCCTCGGACGATATGCCTCCTTCGGCAACCGCAGGGCGTATATCAGCTACCCGCCCCAAATGCCGCAGGAGCTTTCGGATTGGTTTCAGCCGTTCCATAAGACCAGCCACATCTACAAACTGTACCTGCACTACTGCTATCTGCTGGGGTACTTGCCGAAGCACACAGACTACAAGCCTACCAGTCCATACCTGAAAGAGGACTTGCGAAAGCTGGACGAGTTGTCCCAGCAAGTGCGGTATATGGGCAAATACGGTATTGAAACGCTGGACGATCTGTATGCCGATAGAGAGAAAATCCAAGGAGATATGGACAGTTTAATCTCTCGCCGTACCAAGCTGCAAAACAAGATCCGCCGTGCCGTACCTGCCGAAAAGGAAATCCTGCGTCAGGAAAAGGCGGGTGTGACGGAGCAGATTACTGCCCTGCGAAAGCAGTTGAAGCTGAATAAGGCCATTGAGGTGCGTTCTGCCAAGATACAGGAAAAGACGGATTTATACTTTGCCAATGAAATCCGTGCCAAGGAAGAGCAACAACAAAAGAAATCGCAGAGAAGGGAGCGTGACGCACGATGAAGGACCGAAATAATGAAATCTATGCGCAAATTGACCGTATTACAGACCATCTTGTAACGATGCCGAAGCAGGAACGCATTGCGTGGTTTCGGCGGAGCGCCTATGTGCAGCCGCTGAATTTCATCAAAGAAATTGACGGCACGGTATATGCCGTAAGAGCCTTTTTCAAAGAGGACGCAAGAGAAAATATCACCGACAAAGTACAGCGTATCGTTTTGAACGATACAAAAAGCAGAAAACAGATTTGAGATTATCGCATTAAAGCGTTGAAGTTTACAGCTGGATATGGTAGAATAAGCACACCTACAAATTCGATCATATCCGGCTGTGGAAAGGAGAACTATGACAAAACAACCGGATAAAATCACAGCCTTGTACTGCCGCCTGTCCCGTGACGATGAGCAGGACGGCCTGTCAGGGTCAATCAAAAATCAGCAGACTATTTTAGAGAAATATGCTCAGGAAAACGGCTTTCAAAACACCCGTGTGTTCATTGATGATGGCTGGTCGGGCACAAACTTCGCAAGACCGGCGTTCACGGAGATTATGGAGCTGGCGGAAAAGGGCCTTATCGGCACCCTGATCGTCAAGGATCATTCCCGCTTGGGGCGTAACCGCCTTATCGTGGGGCAGCTTCTGGAGGAAGGCTTCGACAGCCTCGGTGTTCGCTATATTGCCATTATGGACAACATCGATACTGCCAAGGGAATCAGCGACCTTGTTCCCATGCAGGATCTGTTCAACGAATGGCACGCCAAGAACACCAGTCAGAAGGTACGCAATGTGTTTAGGAGCAAGGGAATGTCCGGCGCACCGCTGACCACCAATCCGCCCTTCGGGTATCTGAAAGACCCGGAGAGCAAGAACGGCTGGATGGTGGATGAAGCTGCGGCAAAGACCGTGCGGCAGATTTTCGCTTGGTGCATAGACGGCCTCGGCCCCACGCAGATCGCAAAACGCTTGAAAGCTGCTAAAGTCCTTACACCCACGGAGCACTGGAGCAATATCGGCAGAAATTGCAGTAAACCACCCGCTGTTCCATACAACTGGTGTTCGGATACAGTGGCAAATATCTTATCTAAGCAGGAATACTGTGGCGATACGATAAATTTCCGCAGTACCACCAAGTCCTTCAAGAACAAGAAGAAAATCGAGCGTCCGCCGGAGGAATGGCAAATCTTCAAGGACACGCATCCCGCCATCATTGACCGTGAGGTGTTTTCCTTGGTGCAGGAGCTTCGCAAGCACCGCCGCAGGCCCACGAAAAGCGGCATCGTCAGCCCCTTTTCGGGTTTGCTGTACTGCGCCGATTGCGGAGAAAAGCTGTATTACAGCGTTACCAACAACTACAAGCGGGAGCAGGCGTATTTCTTCTGCTCCTCCTACCGTAAGAACTCCGAGGTCTGTTCCGCCCATTATATCCGCGAGAAGGTGGTGGAGCAAATCGTTTTAGAGAGTATGCAGCGCATCCTGCTGAATGTGCAGGCCTTTGAGAAGGAATTTGCCCGCAAGCAGATGGACTGCTACACGGAGGACAAGAAGAAGCAGCTTGCCGCCAAGCGCCGGGAGCTGAGCAAGGCAAAGAAGCGCATTGCGGAGATCGATGCTCTGATCCAGAAGATCTACGAGGACAACGCCAGCGGAAAGCTATCTGACGAGCGCTACGCCACCCTGTCCCTGTCCTACGAGGAAGAGCAGAAAACGCTGAAAGCCTCCGTCCCGGAGATACAGGCCTATCTGGAAACAGAAACGGATAAGACCGAGAGCTTGCAGCGGTTCATTCAGAAAGTCAAACAGGTCACAGAGCTGAAAGCGCTGACACCGGAGCTGATCCACGAATTTGTGGACAGAATCGTGGTGCATGAGCCCAGATACCTTGACGGCAAGCGGGTACAGCTTCTGGACATCTATTACAGCGGCGTGGGCATCCTCCATGAGCTGACCCCGGAGGAGATGGAAGAAGCCTTCCAGCAGCACCTCACTGAGCGTAACAAAGAGAAAACAGCGTAACCACAGGGGTTACACCGTTTCCAAGAACTTATTAAACTGAGATACAAGAGCCACCCCGGGGCACCTTCCTTACGGAGGGTGCCCCAAGGAGACTTCTTTTTTTATGGAAAGATCGCTCTATTTTAAGGCAAAACCACTTTGATTTTATGACCGTCTAAGATACGAATCTGAGCGGGGATTCTGCTTTTTAACTCGGTCACATGAGAAATAATTCCTACCGTTCTGCCAGTTTTCTGGATCTCAAAGAGAGCTTTCATAGCCGTATTCAGCGTTTCCTCATCCAAGGTGCCAAAGCCTTCGTCGATAAAAATAGATTCCAGCCTAACACCGCCGGAATAGCTCTGCACCACATCTGACAGGCCGAAAGCCAGCGACAGAGACGCCAAAAACAGCTCACCGCCGGAAAGCGTATCCACATTTCTTCCGCCGCCGGAATAGGCGTCGTAGATTTCCAGATCCAGCCCGCTATATCCTCGGCTCGTCCCCTCCTGTTTCCGGCTGAGCTGATACCGTCCGCCGCTTAGGGTGGTGAAGTACACGTTGGCTCTGCTTAGAATGTCATCCAGCATGACCCCGAGAACAAACATTTTCAAGGGGACATTCATGGGGTTTTTACCACTGAAAAATCTGGCGATCCGCTCTGTTTTAGAATATTCCTCCTGAACCTCCTTGCTTTCCTCCTCCAGCTCCTTGATTTTGGCCGCCGCCTGCTCCAGTGACTTCCTCTTTTGCAACAGCCGGCCGGTCTTCCGCAGGCTTTCCCGGTTTTCTTCCTGAAGCTGGGAGCACTCCCTTTCCAGCGTTTCCAACTCCAGATTCTCGGGGACCTTTTTTCGGGCTGTCTCCCATTGCTTTTTTGCCTCCTGGAATTGAACCCGCAGTGCCTTTTCACGGGCCGCGGCCGCAGACAGCGCTTCGCCGGTTTTCGTCGCCGCCTCCTGAATTTTCTGGATCTTTTCTCCAAGGGTTTCCAATCGGGACTGGACCTCCTCTAAGGAAGCCTTCAGGCCTTCTTCCGCCTGCGCCAGGCTCTGGCCCCGTTTTTCTTCCGGTAAAGTGTTCCACAGGGACTTGATTTCCGCCTTTAACCCGGCCAGCTTGTTTTCCCACTGCGCTTGCCGCTCCCGGCCTTCCTCCGCCTGAAGCTTGGCGGTTTTCTCCTCGTTTTCCCGCTGGGCCAGGCGCTTCTCCCCCTGAGGCAGCATCTCACCAGCCTTTCGCAAAGCGGAAAGTTCCTTTTCCGCCGCCTCCAGTAAAGCCGAAAGCTTTTCCGGCGGGAAGGTGAAATCCCTCATCAGGCGCTGGGATTCCTCCACATTGTTCGCCAGCAATTCCCTTTGGCCCTGGCGCTTGGTAAACTCTCCCTGCGCTTGGCTAAAGGCATCCTGGGCTTCCTTTACCATCCCTTTCAGGCGCTTTTCCTCATCCGGGGTAATTGTTTCCGTTGTTTCCAGCCGCGCCGGACTAGGATGGTGCACTGCGCCGCATACCGGACAAGGAACCCCATCCCGCAGTCCGGAAGCCAAATATCCCGCCATATTTTCTTTTGCCTTTTGCTGCGCCCACTCCAGACGTTCCTGCAGGGCCGATAGTTTTATCCTGGCCTGTTCCAAGGTCTCCTCTGCTTTCTGAAGGGCCCGCTGTTCCTCGGCCAGGCGTTTTTTGTTTTCCTCCCACTGCTTCAGCCGTTCATAAGCCGTCGTAAATTCCTGGACCTTCTGCGTAGCTTCCGGCAAAGCCTTTAACTTGTCATTCAGCTCCTGTAAATAAGCTCTTCCTTTTTCCACATTTTCCGCCGCGATAAGGGCTTTTTGCTCCCATTCCTGCCGCTCTTTTGCTTGCCGGGAGATTTCTTTTTCCAGACCTTCCTTTTCCGCCGCTAACTTTTTCAGCTTTTCCACAGTTTCCAGCTGCTCCTGGTGTTTGGCAGACAGCTGTATGCCAAACGCTTTCTCTTTCCCCATCTGCCCAAGGCCAGTCTCGGCTTTGGCGACCTCCCGTCTCTCCTTCTCCAGAGATTTTCTTTCCGCCTCAGCCTCTTCCAACTGCTTTTGAGTCTTCTGAAAAGCCGCCTCAGCCTCCTTAAGTTTATTTACTTTTTGTATAATTTCTGTTTTATTATTCAAATTGTTTTCTATTTCTTTCGCTGCGGTCACACTTTTCTCATATTCTTCCGACGTGTTCCTTCGCAAAAGTTCCAGTTCTTCCATGGTTTGAACATTTTCATTCTCCAAAATCCCTTGCCGGGCTGAGAGCAGCCTTCCGCAACGCTGTCCCAAATTTTCCGCCATATTTTGAGCGCACTTGGTAATCCGCTCCCATTTTTCAGTCTGGAACAGGGTTTGAAATATTTTAGATTTTTCCGTGGAATTGGAAAGGAGCAGTTTTCTAAACTCTCCTTGCGGCAGAACGATCACCTGTGAAAACTGCTCGCAGGTCAGGCCCAGGAGATTCTGGGCGTACTCCCGCACCCTGGATTCGGCGCCGGAAGCTAACAGTTCCCACGCATCCCCATTTTTTCGGCTGCACTGATGCTCATCCCGCATCTCCAGCCGTCCACTGCCCCGGACCTTATGCCACCGCCAGGACCTCTGAAAACGGTATTGCTCCTCTCCCAGGGAAAACTCGAAATCCACTAGGGTCGGCACATCGTCCCCAGCGGACAGATTGCGCATATCCTGCCAGGTGCGCCGCCCGCCGGTAGCCCGGCAAAACAACGCAAAGCAAATCGCGTCTAAAATGGTAGTCTTTCCGCCGCCGGTAGATCCTGTGATCAAAAACAGTTTTCCCTTTAACTCGGAAAAGGAGATCTCCTCAGCACCCTGATAAGGGCCGAAGGCCTGCATTTTAAGGCGAATCGGAGTCATTCCGCCTCCTCCTTTCCCACCTGAACCAGGATCTGGTCAAACAGTGCCTGGTCCTCCTCGGTCGTATCGCTTTGGCATACGCCGCTGAGAAAGGCCTGGAAAATTTCTTTTTCCCCGTTTCGTTTCCGGAGAAGTTCCTTTTTCTCCTGCTGCTCGCCGGTCAAGCCCGCAAGACCTCCGTTTTGCAACCATTGGCTGGTAAGGCCCAGCAGGTTTGGATAATACTCCCGCAGCTGGTCCACCGGCATGTACACAGGTTTGTCATCGGTCAGGGTCAGGAACACATAGTCCTGGCAGGGGGATTGTTTTCCCTTCTCCATCAGCTGATCAAAGGTAGCCGCCAAAGTTCTCATCGGCCGCATAGGGACCACAGGGATCTGCCGGCACTCCGCCGTTTTGTCTTTCAGCGTGACCACCGTGTAACCCTTTTTTTGTTTTTCCTCATCAAAGGAATAGCACAAAGGAGAGCCGGAATAGCGTCCATTCCCGCCGGCCTTTTGGGGCCCATGAAGATGTCCCAACGCTGTATAAGTAAAATGACGGAAACACTCGGCGCTGACTTCCCCGCTGCCGCCCACATAGAGAGGACTTTCCGAATCAGATGTCATGCTGCCTGTTACAAAGCAATGGGAAACCAAAACACTGGGCAGCGCTGGATCTCTGTTTTCCTCTATTCGGGAAAGCACCGCCTCATAAGCCTCTGAAAAACCGCGGATCGATTCATCCCCAAGAACAGCCCTGGCCTCTGCGGGCTCAAAATAGGGCAGCAAAAAAACCTGAACCGATTCCCCGTTTTTCTCCAGGAGAACCGGTTCAAAGGCGTCTTCCAGCTTTGCCGTAAGGTAAATCCCGCTTTTCCGCAGCAGCCTGGCGCCTACACATAAGCGGTCAGCGCCGTCGTGGTTACCGGCGATCAGGAAAAACGGCACCTCCCGTTGGGCAATTTCGCTTACAGTCCAGTCGAAAAGCCGGATGGCCTCCACCGGAGCGATCTGGCGGTCATAAATATCCCCAGCCAGAACAACGAAATCAGGCTTTTCCTGATCTATGGCGGGCAAAAAAATCCGTTTGATAAAGTATTCCTGATCCTCCAGCAGCGAACGGCCGTAAATCATCTTTCCCAGGTGCCAGTCGGAAGTATGGATAAATTTCATAGTTTACCTTCTTCTCTTTCCCTGAGGCATTTCCGCCGGAATCAAATCATTAAACACCGCATAGCTTTTGGCGGTAATCTTCCGGTCTAAATGGAGGCTGCCGAAAAACCACTTTTCATAGGCCACCTTAGTGGACAGCTCATCTAAATATGCATCCAGCATATTGAAATTCCTCAGAGTATTATCGATAATTGTGCGTACCCTAGTAGGAGGCTCGTGTGTCACGATGTAATCTACCTTTCGGTCTACCTCATCCAGACGGTCCACACCATGCTGCATTTCATCCAGGGTAGGCATCTCCCGTTCCCACCATTTTCCGGCCTTGACCCGATCTTCCTTTTCGATGCTCTCTCCGCCGCCGAAAGCGAAGATCTTTTTCCCTTCAATGGTGAACAGCTCTCCCCGCATCAGATGGCGGATATTGGCGCCGATCCGGTGAACCCTTCCTCCAGCGTATTCCTCCTCTGGATAACTTTCCAGCAGGTCGAAATTCTCATGGATACCGTCCACAAACAGAATCTCGTATTTTTTCTTTTCCAGCTTCTTCAGAGTCTTTTTCTCCTCCTCAGTGCCCTCCCAGAGGAAGCCAAAATCTCCACAGATAATCAGGGTATCCCCCTTTTTGATATGCCGAAAAGCGGAATCCTGAAAGCGCTCTATCAGCCCGTGCATATCTCCTGTAACAAATATCATTTCAATTCCTCCCGTCAGGAAACTGTTATAATTGTCATAAATTTTTTATTTGCCTTTCTACGATAAATAGGGTAAAATGGTATACATAATCCACTGTATTTTGTAAGGAAAAAGGGGCGTGATGGCGGCGATAAACAATCTAAAAATGA
This sequence comes from uncultured Oscillospiraceae bacterium, assembly GCA_959596515.1. Taxonomy (GTDB): domain Bacteria; phylum Bacillota; class Clostridia; order Oscillospirales; family Acutalibacteraceae; genus Clostridium_A. The sequence goes on along the minus strand of CAUFXR010000013.1, from coordinate 24,637 downwards.
TTGTGACCAGCGGTACAGTCCATCATGGAAGCTCTAATGAGCTTCTGACTTCTGATTCTCTTTCATGAAGCGAGAAAGCAAACTGATAAGGAAATCCGGTCTTTTCCTTTTTACAAGAAAAGACCAACGCTTATCTTTCCCTTCGAAACACTACGCCATGGAAAGCCTCTTCTTAGAGTCAGCCTTCCGATGGCCAAGAAAAAGCCCCTATCAAACATAGCGAAAGCGCTCACGACACAAGCGCTCAAGGTAAAAATTTTGCACACTGTCTAAAATTATTTAGGACAATGGGGCATAAGAATAGAGTCACGTATTATTTTATTTATTTTATCATACCATATCGGAGGAAAAACTTCTATGAAAAAAAAGTTAATCCTTTTGTTTTCCTGTCTTTTTTTGTTCACCTCAATTTTTCCCCTTTCCGCCAGCGCGGCCGGGGGAGAAGGATTTACTATTGATTTTGAGACCAACTGCAACGCTATTTTCATGAAAAACCTGGATACCGGCACCGTGGTTTACACGAAAAACGCAGATGAACGAATCGAGCCAGCTTCCACCACGAAAATCATGACCTACATTGTGGTCAGTGAGAATGTGGAGGATCTAGACGGCACTAACGTTACTCTGACACAAGAACTGAAGGACTCTCTGGAAGGAACTGGGAGTTCCATTGCCGATATTATGGTTGGGGAAACTATGTCAGTTTACGAGGCGCTAAACTGTCTGATGGTCCCCTCCGGCAATGACGCCGCCGTCATACTTGCCGACCATGTGGGCGGTAAGGTAAATCAGGAGACTGGAAATCCGGAGCAACTTTCCAATATAGACCGGTTCGTTCAGATGATGAACGACAAGGCCGCTGAGCTTGGCTGTACCGGCACTCACTTCGCTAATCCGGATGGACTGCACGATGACAACCACTATACTACCGCCCGGGATATGGGAATCATGGCGGAATACGCTATGGATCTTCCCAGATTTATGGACATTGTCAGCCAAACTTATCATATCGTTCCAGCCACCAATATGCAAGAGGAACGCCGTCTGGATACTACCAATTTAATGATGCTGCCCGGTTATCCGGATTATTATTATCAATATGTTACCGGCATCAAAACCGGATGGCACGATCAGGCCGGCGACTGTATCGTAACCACCGCCAAGGCCGAAGGCTACGCTTATCTGTGCGTGGCGATGGGATCTCCCCATGTGGCGGGGCAAGAACCTACGCCCGACAACGGCGCTATGATTGATTCCAAGGCGTTATATCGCTGGGCTTTTCGTACCTTCACCCTAAAATCGATTGTAGATATGGAAAAGCCTCTGGCGGAGGTAAACTTGAACCTAGCCTGGGAGAAGGACACTCTGCTTCTGGTGCCGGAAAAGGATGTAACCGCCCTGCTTCCCAACGATGTGGATTTAAACTCCATTGTGGTATCTGATGTGGAGAAACCGGAAAGCGTTAACGCCCCCATCTCCAAAGGAGAAATTTTGGGCAAGGCCACCCTTTCCTACGCCAATCACGAACTTGCTACTATTAATCTGGTTGCCAGTGAAGATGTGCAGAGAAGTGATCTGCTGTATTATTGGGAGGGTGCGAAGAACATCATTTCTTCTCCCTGGTTTCTCGGAATCTGCGGACTCTTTGTATTACTGTTTATCATTTATTTAATTATCGCCACTATTTACAATCGTCGCGACCGCAGGAAGCGAAAGGTGAAAAAATACCGTAAATTTTAAATGAGCTTTTTATTCTTTCTTTTTCTCGACAAAATAAAGCAAAAGAGTAAATGTCTAATGGTTGGTTTTTAATGTATAGATAATCCGAAAATGAGTATTAGAGTATTAGTATAAGAAGCACGGAAAAACCGATAAAATTATTTTTAAATAGAAAGCAAGGTTAAAACCTATGAGCGAACTTCAAATGAAAAAAATCGAAACCCCCGAGCAAATTAAAGAAATGTGCTTTTTAGCTTCCCGCATTTGGCGGGAGCATTACGGAAAAATTCTTTCCGCGGATCAGATCACCTATATGGTGGAAAAATTCCAATCCTTTAAGGCGGTCACTGATCAAATCGAACACCAAGGCTACACCTATTGTTGGCTGATCTGCGATGGACAAAACGCAGGTTTTTGCGGATATAAAGTTGAAAACGGCGCCCTGTTCCTCAGTAAGCTTTATATCGAAAAAACTTTTCGCCGCAGAGGTTTGGCCACTTTCGCCTTGGAAGAACTGAAAAAAATCTGCCGGGAACAAAATTTGGGTTATATTTGGCTGACCGTGAACCGGAATAATTTAGGTTCCGTGGCTTTTTATCAGCAGGTTGGTTTCTATGTGGATCACGACGAGGTGGCCGATATCGGTCAAGGCTACGTGATGGACGATCATATTATGCGTCTGGACTTAGCTGCCTCTGCGGATTAATTCCAAACTCATTAACGGAATCCGTTTTTGACTTTTTATCCCGGATTCCAACCCTGCACAGAAGTTTCCAGTTCTGTCTCCTGCCGCAGGGCAGACTGACAGATGCCAAACTTACTCCCGCATGATGACTGCGGTCCATCAAACGTCAGGCATATGGGAAGGCTTGTAACTTGATCACACAAGATCAGACAGGGCAAAAACGCTGGGCGCATAAAACCAGAAGGCACCGCGCCACGCGTAGGATCAGCTAGTGCGGGACTTGATCTCGGCTGCGCGTAATGATTTGGCGACTGGCAGAGGAACGGCGGACCTGCCACAGAGTCCTTTTGTCCCGCTCTTTGACTCTTAAGTTTTTTTGCCGTTTGCACCATTTTATAACATTTTTTAGGTTGTGTTCTCCTTTCTAAACGAATGATGACAACCGATAAAAAGCAAATAGAGATAACAAAAAGGCCCGGACGAATTCGTCCGGGCCTTTGCAGTGCAAAGAGAGAAATTATTCGTTGATGGCGGTAACAACACCGGAACCAACGGTACGGCCGCCTTCACGGATAGCGAAACGCAGACCTTCTTCAATAGCGATAGGAGTGATCAGCTCAACGTCCATCACAACGTTATCGCCAGGCATGCACATCTCAGTGCCCTCGGGCAGAGTGATTACGCCGGTAACGTCAGTGGTTCTGAAATAGAACTGGGGACGATAGTTGTTGAAGAAAGGAGTATGACGTCCGCCTTCTTCCTTGGTCAGAACGTATACTTGGCCCTTAAACTTGGTGTGAGGATGAATGGAGCCGGGCTTAGACAGAACCTGTCCACGCTCGATTTCATTCTTCTGGATACCACGGAGCAAAGTACCGATGTTATCGCCGGCCTCAGCATAGTCCAGAATCTTCCGGAACATTTCAATACCGGTAACAACGGTCTTCTTCTTCTCGTCAGCCAAGCCAACGATTTCAACTTCCTCGCCGGTCTTCAGCTGTCCACGCTCAACTCTACCGGTAGCAACAGTACCACGGCCGGTGATGGTGAACACGTCTTCAACAGGCATCAGGAAAGGCAGGTCAGCCTTACGGTCAGGAGTAGGAATATAGGTGTCAACCGCATTCATCAATTCATGGATGCAAGCATACTCAGGAGCGTTAGGATCCTTAGAATCGCATTCCAGAACCTTCAGAGCGGAACCCTTAATGATGGGGGTCTCATCGCCCGGGAATTCATACTCAGTCAGAGTCTCACGAACTTCCATTTCTACCAGTTCCAGCAGCTCTTCGTCGTCAACTTGGTCAACCTTGTTCAGAAATACGATGATATAAGGCACACCTACCTGACGGGCCAGCAGCAAGTGCTCTTTGGTCTGAGCCATAGGGCCATCGGTAGCGGCGATAACCAGGATAGCACCGTCCATCTGAGCGGCACCGGTGATCATGTTCTTAACATAGTCAGCATGGCCGGGGCAGTCAACGTGAGCATAGTGACGAGCCGCGGTCTGATATTCAACGTGAGCGGTATTGATGGTAATACCACGCTCTCTCTCTTCTGGCGCCTTATCAATGTTTGCGTAATCGACATATTCCGCGTCGCCTTCCAGGTTCAGAACCTTGGTGATCGCAGCGGTCAGAGTGGTCTTACCATGGTCAACGTGACCAATGGTGCCAATGTTAACATGGGGTTTTGTTCTTTCAAACTTAGCCTTTGCCATTGGGATTTCCTCCTTTGTAATCAGAAAATAATTTTTAATTTCATAAGCCGGGCTACAATCCTCATTTTAGCAATTCTTTTCTCAAATTGCAATACTTTTGGATAAGTTATTCGGCTTTCTTTGTACGGCTGGAAATAATCTTTTCGCCCACAGACTTGGGAACTTCCGCATAGTCACTGGGCTCCATGGTATACTGTCCGCGGCCCTGAGTCTTAGAGCGCATGTCGGTAGCGTAACCGAACATTTCAGACAGAGGTACCATGGCGTTGATGCGCTGGGCACCCGGAAGAGCGTCCATACCCTGGATCATGCCGCGGCGGGAGTTCAAGTCTCCGATTACGTCGCCCATGTATTCCTCAGGCACAATAACCGCAACCTTCATGATCGGCTCCATAAGAACAGGCTGAGCCTTTTTCATAGCCTCTTTGAAGGCCATAGAAGCGGCAATCTTAAACGCCATTTCAGAGGAGTCAACCTCATGGTAAGAACCGTCGTACAAAGTAACTTTGACGTCGACTACATTGTAGCCGGCCAGGACACCGGAGAGCATTGCTCCCTGGATACCCTGATCAACCGCCGGGATATATTCCTTCGGAATCGCGCCGCCGACGATTGCGTTAACGAACTCATATCCTTTGCCGGGATTGGGTTCGATTCTGATCTTAACATGACCATACTGGCCTTTACCACCGGACTGACGGGCATATTTGTTGTCCACGTCCGCGGTGCCGCGGATAGTCTCTTTGTAGGCAACCTGGGGTTTACCGACGTTGGCTTCCACCTTGAACTCACGGAGCAGTCTGTCTACGATGATTTCCAGATGAAGCTCGCCCATACCAGCGATAATGGTTTGGCCGGTCTCTTCGTCGGTGTAAGCCTTAAAGGTGGGGTCTTCTTCCGCCAGCTTGGCCAAAGCGATACCCATCTTTTCCTGGCCAGCCTTGGTTTTAGGTTCGATGGCCACACGGATAACCGGCTCCGGGAACACCATAGACTCCAAAATAACCGGATGCTTCTCATCACACAGGGTATCGCCGGTGCTGGTGTTCTTCAGGCCGACCGCCGCGGCGATATCGCCAGCGTAGCAGCATTCGATATCCTGACGGTGGTTCGCGTGCATCTGCAGAATTCTGCCGATACGCTCGTTGCTGTCCTTGTTGGCGTTGTAAACCGTAGTACCGGCGTTAATAGTGCCGGAATACACACGGAAGAAGCACAGTTTTCCCACAAAGGGGTCGGTAGCAATCTTAAACGCCAAAGCGGAAAACGGCTCTTCGTCAGAAGAATGGCGGACCACTTCTTCGTCGGTTTCCGGATTGATGCCTTTAATCGCCTCAACATCCGTCGGGGCAGGCATATAATCCACAATCGCGTCCAGCAGCTTCTGTACGCCCTTGTTGCGGTAGGAAGTACCGCAGGTGACAGGAACCATGGTGTTAGCGATACAAGATTTACGGATGGTGCGCTTAATCTCTTCGATAGTGAGCTCCTCGCCGCCCAGATATTTCTCCAGCAGCTCGTCATCCTGCTCAGCTACGTGTTCGATCAGCTCAGCGCGATATTTCTCCGCCAGCTCCTTCATGTCGTCCGGAATTTCTTCCACCTTCATGTCGGTGCCCATTTCATCATAATAAACATCAGCCTTCATTTCCACCAGATCGACGATACCCTTAAAGGTATCCTCAGAACCGATAGGCAGCTGAATCGGAACAGCATTGCACTGCAGACGGTCTCTCATCATCTGGACAACCCGATAAAAATCGGCGCCCATGATGTCCATCTTATTGACATAGGCCATTCTCGGCACGTGATACTCGTCAGCCTGACGCCATACGGTTTCAGACTGAGGCTCTACGCCGCCCTTGGCGCACAAAACCGTTACAGAGCCATCCAGAACTCTTAAAGAGCGCTGCACCTCTACGGTAAAGTCAACGTGGCCGGGGGTGTCGATGATATTGATACGATGTTCCTTCCAGAAGCAAGTGGTAGCGGCAGAGGTAATGGTGATACCTCTTTCCTGCTCTTGCGCCATCCAGTCCATGGTAGCGGCACCATCGTGGGTTTCGCCGATCTTGTGGTTTACGCCCGTATAGTACAGAATACGTTCCGTTGTTGTTGTTTTACCGGCATCAATGTGAGCCATGATGCCGACATTACGGGTTTTCTCAAGTGAAACCTGTCTTGGCATAGTGTCGGGTCCTCCTTAATTGATCTCAAATTACCATCTGTAATGAGCAAACGCCTTATTGGCCTCTGCCATCTTATGGGTGTCGTCACGCTTCTTAGCAGCGCCGCCGACGCCGTTGATCGCATCAAGGATTTCTCCGGCAAGCCTTTCTTTCATGGTCTTTTCAGATCTCAGTCTCGCATAGTTGGTGAGCCATCTCAAACCTAAGGTCTGGCGTCTCTCCGGGCGGACCTCCATAGGAACCTGATAGGTGGCACCGCCTACACGGCGAGCCTTTACCTCCAACAGGGGCATGATGTTCTCCATGGCCTGTTCAAAGGTCTCCAGGGGATCTTTGCCTGTTTTCTCTTGGATAATCTCAAAAGCACCGTATACGATCTTCTGGGACACACCCTTTTTGCCGTCAACCATAACGTTGTTGATCAGGCGGGTTACTAATTTTGAATTGTAAAGCGGGTCTGGCAAAACATCACGTTTTGCAATTGAGCCTCTTCTTGGCACTTCGCTTCCCTCCTTCATATAGATGATATCATCGGTACTCGAAAGCGACAAACTCCCGCAGGCCAATACAGAGACATATCTATTAATATATCACTGCATTGTTTTGCAGATGTTACATGCAATTAAATTGCGCATTAAACGCAAGCCCATAAGTGTTTGGTCACAATCTTAACTCTTTGCGCCTGCCTTCGGACGCTTCGCACCGTACTTGGAACGGGCCTGCATTCTCTTGGCAACGCCCTGGGCATCCAATGTTCCGCGGATAATATGGTAACGCACACCAGGAAGATCCTTAACACGTCCACCACGAATCAGCACAACACTATGCTCCTGCAGGTTGTGGCCCACACCCGGAATATAAGAGCTTACCTCAATTCCGTTGGAAAGTCTAACTCTGGCGATTTTTCTCAAAGCGGAGTTAGGTTTCTTCGGGGTAGCAGTCTTAACAGATGTGCAAACTCCACGCTTTTGCGGTGAATTTTGATCAATCGCCACACGCTTTTTAGAGTTCCATCCCTTTAAGAGAGCCGGAGCCTTTGCTTTTTTCTCGGAAACCTCACGTCCCTTACGGACCAATTGGTTAAAGGTTGGCATATGACACCTCCTCACAAAAATTTATTATGTGAAACAGGACAATAAAAGTATTGTCCTGTTTACAACAAAATAACAACGTCACGGACCTAAAAGCGAAAAAGCTTTTCCATCCTTTTCTTTTTTCTGCCGTCTAAAAAACGGTAGGAAAGCGAACTAGCGGTTTTCGTTCCAAAACTCCGAAAATCACTCGTCGCACAGCGGTTTTTAGGATTTTATCGGTTCTGAAAAAACCGCTGAGAGTTCAAATCCAAATTACCGCCCACAATTGTTTATGATAGCACTAAAACGCCTCGTTTGTCAAGGGATTCGGTGTATTCTGAACCTCTTCCAGCTCGATGTCGTTGTAACGGTGCATTCCGGTGCCGGCAGGTACCAGTTTGCCGATGATGACATTCTCCTTCAGACCCAGCAGCGGATCCGCCTTACCCTTGATGGCGGCGTCGGTGAGCACTCTGGTGGTCTCCTGGAAAGAAGCGGCGGACAGGAACGAATCGGTAGCCAAAGACGCCTTAGTGATACCCAGCAGAGTCGGCGTGCAGGTGGCTTCCCGCAGATCCAGCTCGCCGGCGGCGATTCTTTGACGGATTTCCTCATTGGCGGTATCAAACTCGCTCTTTTCCACCAGGGAGTTAGGCATCAGCAGCGTGTCGCCCTCGTCGTCTACCCGAACCTTCTTCATCATCTGACGCACGATAACCTCAATATGCTTATCGTTGATATCAACACCCTGCATCCGATACACTCTCTGAACCTCTTGGATCAGGTAGTTCTGGACAGCGTCGGTGCCCTTGATGGCCAGAATATCATGAGGATTCACGGAACCCTCGGTAATCATATCGCCGGCCTCGATCACGTCGCCCTCTTCCACATGGACTCTGGAGCCGAAGGGAATCAGATAAGACTTCTCCTCGCCGGTTTCCTGGTTGAACACAACGGCGTGGCGGTTCTTTTTGATTTCCTCGAACCGAACCTTACCGCCGATCTCACTGATGATAGCCAGGTGTTTGGGTTTTCTGCCCTCAAACAGTTCCTCAACACGTGGCAGACCTTGGGTAATATCCTCCGCGCTGGCGACGCCGCCGGTGTGGAAGGTTCTCATGGTCAGCTGGGTACCGGGCTCACCGATAGACTGGGCGGCGATGATACCCACCGCCTCGCCTACTGTGACAGGCATGCCGTTGGCCAAGTTAGAGCCGTAGCACTTTTTGCAGACGCCGTGTTTCGCCTTGCAGTTGAGAATAGAACGGATCTGGATTTTCTTAACACCGGAATTGACGATGATGTCGGCGTCCTCGTCGGACATCATCTTGTCTTTGGACACCAGTACCTTGCCGGTATCAGGATCCACAAAGTCCTCGCACAGATAGCGGCCGATGAGGCGCTCATGCATAGACTCGATGACCTCTTTGCCGTCCCGGATATCGAAGACCTCCAGGCCGGTGGTGGTGCCGCAGTCGTCCTCCCGAATGATCACATCCTGAGAAACGTCTACCAGACGGCGGGTCAGATAACCGGAGTCCGCCGTTCTCAGGGCGGTATCGGCAAGGCCCTTTCTGGCGCCGCGGGAAGAGATGAAGTATTCCAAAATGTTCAGGCCTTCACGGTAGTTAGCCCGAATCGGAATTTCGATAACCTTACCGGAAGTATTGGCGATCAAGCCTCTCATACCGGCAAGCTGACGGATCTGGCTCATGGAACCACGGGCGCCGGAATCCGCCATCATATAAATGGGGTTGTAGCGGTCCAAACCGGACTGCAGCTTCGCGGTGACGTCGTTGGTAGCTTTATCCCAGATTTTCAGAACCGCCGCGGAACGCTCAGCGTTGGAGATCAAACCTCTGCGGAACTGAGCGCCTACCCGGTCGACCTGCTTATCCGCCTCCGCCAGGATCTCTTTCTTCTCCGGCGGGATAGTGGCGTCACAGACGGCTACGGTGATACCGCTCTGGGTAGAGTATTTATATCCCTGGGCTTTGATGTTATCCAGCACCTCGGAAGTTTTCGCGGTACCGTGTACTTTAATACAGCGATCGATGATCTTGCCCAGCTGCTTCTTGCCAACCAGGAAGTCGATCTCCAAATCAAACAGATGCTCCGGATCGGAACGATCCACAAAGCCAAGATCCTGGGGAATAGGCTGGTTGAAAATAATCCGGCCCACAGTGGTCTCGATCAATTTGGAGATGGTTTCCTCCCCAAGCTCCAGGGTACGGCGCACCTTGATTTTGGCGTGAAGGCTAATCGCCTTGGCGTCATACGCCATCAGCGCCTCGTCAAAATCACGGAAAACCTTACCCTCGCCCTTTTCCCCTTCTTTATCCAGGGTCAGGTAATAGGAACCCAGAACCATATCCTGAGTAGGCACAGTTACCGGACGTCCGTCGGAGGGTTTGAGCAGATTGCCGGCTGCCAGCATCAGGAAACGGGCCTCAGCCTGGGCTTCGGCGGAAAGGGGCACGTGAACGGCCATTTGGTCGCCGTCGAAGTCGGCGTTATAAGCGGTACAGGACAGGGGGTGCAATTTCAGAGCACGGCCCTCTACCAGCACAGGCTCAAATGCCTGAATACCCAATCTGTGCAGAGTGGGAGCACGGTTCAAAAGCACCGGGTGGCCCTTGATGACCACTTCCAGGGCGTCCCAAACCTCGGGTTTCGCCCGCTCTACCGCTTTTCTCGCGGCCTTGATGTTGCTGACGGCGCCGGTTTCCACCAAACGCTTCATCACAAAAGGCTTGAACAGTTCCAGAGCCATTTCCTTCGGCAGGCCGCACTGGTACATCTTCAGTTCCGGACCTACCACGATAACAGAACGTCCGGAATAGTCGACGCGCTTACCCAGAAGGTTCTGGCGGAAACGTCCCTGCTTACCTTTCAGCATATCGGAAAGGGATTTCAACGGACGGTTGTTGGGGCCAGTTACCGGCCTGCCCCGACGGCCGTTATCGATCAAAGCGTCAACCGCTTCCTGGAGCATACGCTTTTCGTTGCGGACAATAATGTCCGGGGCGCCCAGCTCCAGCAACCTTTTTAAACGGTTATTCCGGTTAATCACTCTTCTGTAAAGATCATTCAGGTCAGAGGTGGCGAATCTGCCGCCGTCCAGCTGAACCATGGGACGGATATCCGGGGGAATGACCGGCACCACGTCCAGGATCATCCACTCCGGACGGTTGCCGGAAAGCCGGAAACTTTCCACGACCTCCAAACGCTTCAGCAGGCGGACCCGCTTTTGACCGGTGGCGGTGGCCAGTTCTTCTTTCAGCTCATTGGAGAGCGCATCCAGATCGATTTCCTCCAGAAGCTTTTTGATGGCTTCCGCGCCCATACCGGCCTCGAAGTCATCCTCGTATTTTTCCCGCATATCCCGGTATTCTTTTTCGTTCAGGAACTGCTGCTTAGTCAGCTCTCTGGCGGCGCCGGGATCGGTGACGATGTACATGGCAAAGTACAGTACTTTTTCCAGCATCCGGGGAGAAATATCCAAAATCAAGCCCATTCTGGAGGGAATTCCCTTAAAATACCAGATGTGGGAAACCGGAGCGGCCAGCTCAATGTGGCCCATACGCTCTCTTCTTACCTTGGAACGGGTCACCTCTACACCGCAGCGGTCGCAGATTTTGCCCTTATAACGAATTCTCTTATACTTGCCGCAATGGCACTCCCAGTCCTTGGTAGGTCCGAAAATGCGCTCGCAGAACAAGCCGTCCCGCTCGGGCTTCAGGGTTCTGTAATTGATGGTTTCCGGCTTCTTTACCTCGCCGTAGGACCACTCTCGAATTTTATCCGGAGAGGCCAGTCCGATTTTAATTGACTCAAAAACGTTAAACTCCATCTTATCGCCCCTCCTTATTCTTCACGGATATCGCTTGCTATGGAATCAAAATCCAAAAGATCGTCTCCTTCTTCGTCAAAGAAGCCCGAATCATCAAACATATTGTTGTCATCCGGATCATCTTCCAGGGTGTAACCATCCATAGAGGTCATAACCTCATCTTCCTCCAGAATGGGACCACCATCACTCAAGCCGATATCATCATCGTCGTCAAAGTTCTGCTTCAGGTCGATCTCCTGCTCATCCTTATCCAGTACCTTTACATCCAGGCCCAGAGACTGCAGCTCCTTAATGAGCACCTTGAAGGACTCGGGAATACCAGGCTCGGGAATGTTCTGGCCCTTGACGATGGACTCATAAGTCTTGACTCTGCCCACCACGTCGTCGGACTTCACTGTCAGGATCTCCTGCAGGGTGTAAGCCGCGCCGTAGGCTTCCAGGGCCCAAACTTCCATCTCACCGAAGCGCTGGCCGCCGAACTGAGCTTTACCGCCCAGAGGCTGCTGGGTGACCAAAGAGTACGGTCCGGTGGAACGGGCATGGATCTTATCGTCAACCAGATGGTGCAGCTTCAGGTAATACATATAACCTACAGTAACAGGATTATCAAACAGCTGGCCGGTTCTGCCGTCTCTCAGCCAGGTCTTGCCGTCCTCGGAAAGGCCGGCCTCCCGGAAACACTCAAAAATATCCTCTTCATGGGCGCCGTCGAATACCGGCGTCATGATCTTCCAGCCCAAAGCCTTGGCGGCGTAACCCAAGTGAACCTCCAGCACCTGGCCGATGTTCATACGGGAAGGTACGCCCAGGGGGTTCAGCACGATATCCAGCGGGGTGCCGTCAGGCAGGAAAGGCATATCCTCCTGAGGCAGGATTCTGGAAACAACACCCTTGTTTCCGTGGCGGCCCGCCATCTTGTCGCCCACGGAGATCTTTCTCTTCTGAGCCACATAGCAGCGCACCACCTTATTTACTCCCGGCGGCAGCTCGTCGTGGCTGTTCTCTCTGGTGAATACCTTCACATCCACCACGATGCCGTATTCACCGTGAGGCACTCTCAAAGAGGTATCTCTTACCTCTCTGGCCTTCTCACCGAAAATGGCTCTCAGCAGCCGTTCTTCCGCGGTCAGTTCTGTCTCTCCCTTAGGAGTAACCTTACCTACCAGGATATCTCCGGCGCGGACCTCGGCTCCCACATGGATGATACCGTTTTCATCCAGGTCCCTGAGCAGATCCTCGTTGACGTTAGGAATGTCGCAAGTAATCTCCTCCGGTCCTAATTTGGTATCCCGGGCCTCGGTCTCGTATTCCTCGATATGAATCGAGGTGTAAACGTCGTCCCGGACGATCTTCTCGTTGATAAGGACAGCGTCCTCGTAGTTGTAGCCCTCCCAGGTCATGAAGCCGATCAGGGCGTTTTTGCCCAGGCTGATCTCACCGTTGCAGGTAGCAGGACCGTCGGCCAGTACCGCGTTTTTCTTCACCCGCTGTCCCTTAGAAACCACGGGAACCTGATTGACGCAGGTACCCTGGTTGGAACGCATAAACTTAATGACATGATAGGTGTCGGTGGTGCCGTCGTCGTTTTTCATCTGGATCTCGTCGGCGCTGACAGATTCCACCACACCGTCCTTTTTCGCCAGAATACAAACGCCGGAGTCAACACCCGCTTTGTATTCCATACCGGTGCCCACGATGGGGGACTCGGTTTTCAAAAGGGGAACCGCCTGCCGCTGCATGTTGGAACCCATCAGGGCGCGGTTGGCGTCATCGTTCTCCAGGAAGGGAATCATGGCGGTGGCCACGGAAACTACCATCCGGGGAGAAACATCCATATAATCCGCCCGGTCCCGCTCCACTTCCACGAACTCGTCGCGGAAACGGCCGTTGACCTTGGCGTTGAGGAAATACCCGTTTTCATCCAGCGGCTCGTTGGCCTGAGCCACGATGTAGTCGTCCTCCATATCGGCGGTCATATAAACCACCTCGTTGGTGACCACGTGGTTGACCTTATCCACCTTACGGAACGGCGCCTCAATGAAGCCGTACTCGTTGATTCTGGCGAAGGTGGCCAAATAAGAGATCAAGCCGATGTTAGGACCTTCCGGTGTCTCGATAGGACACATACGGCCGTAATGGCTGTAGTGTACGTCACGAACCTCGAATCCGGCCCGGTCTCTGGAAAGTCCGCCGGGTCCCAGTGAGGAAAGTCTTCTCTTGTGAGTCAGCTCAGCCAGCGGATTGTTCTGATCCATGAACTGTGACAAGGGAGAAGAACCGAAAAACTCCTTGATCGCCGCCACAACCGGGCGGATATTGATTAGAGCGTGAGGAGTCAGGACCTCCAGATCCTGGGCCTGGAGGGTCATTCTTTCCCGGATCACGCGCTCCAGCCGGGAAAAGCCGATGCGGAACTGGTTTTGCAGCAGTTCGCCTACAGAACGGATTCTGCGGTTGCCCAAATGGTCGATGTCATCGGTAGAACCGATGCCGCAGGCCAGGCAATTCATATAGTTAATGGAAGCGAAAATATCGTCCACGATAATATGCTTGGGAATCAGCTCGTCCTCCCGCTCCCGGAGAGCGTCCTTCAGCTCGTCAGGAGTCTGGGCGGTTTCCAGAATTTCAGCCAGCACGCTGAAACGAACCTTTTCATTGATGCCGCACTCTTTTTTCGCGTCGAAATCCACATAGCAGGAAATATCCACCATGCCGTTGGAAATGATCTTAACCGGTTCCTCCTGGCCTTCCACTGTGACGTAGGCCACGGTCACGCCGGCATTTTCCACCTGGACCGCTTCCTCACGGCTCAGCACTTTGCCCTCATCGAACATTACCTCACCGGTAAGAGGATTGGCAATGGGCGCGGCCAGTTTCTGGCCCTGAAGGCGATTGGAAATTCCAAGCTTTTTATTGTATTTATAACGTCCCACCCGAGACAGGTCATAACGCCGGGCGTCAAAGAACAGGGCGTTCAAGTGAGACTGCGCGCTCTCAATGGTAGGCGGCTCGCTGGGGCGCAGCTTCCGGTAGACCTCCAGCAGGGCTTCCTCGGTATTCTTGCAGGGGTCCTTTTCAATAGTAGCTCTGATTCTCTGGTCGTTGCCGAAATAATCCAGAAGCTCTTCGTCGGTACCCAAACCCAACGCCCGGATGAACACGGTAATCGGGATCTTGCGGTTTTTATCAATACGAACATAGAACACGTCGTTGGCATCGTTTTCATACTCCAGCCAAGCGCCCCGGTTGGGGATTACGGTAGAACTAAACAGCTCCTTACCGGTTTTGTCGTATTCCATTTTATAGTAAACGCCAGGAGAACGGACCAACTGAGAAACGATTACCCGCTCGGCGCCATTGATCACAAAGGTGCCGCTGTCGGTCATCAGAGGAAAATCGCCCATGAACACTTCAGATTCTTTGATCTCGCCGCTTTCTTTATTGAGAAGCCGGGCCGTTACCCGAAGAGCGGCCGCGTAGGTGGTGTCTCTTTCCTTGCACTCTTCCACCGTGTAGTTTGGCTTGTCTACATCCAGCTTGTAGTCCACAAAGTCCAGAACCAGGTTGCCAGTGTAATCTGTAATCCCGGAAACATCCTTAAAGACTTCCTTCAGACCTTCATCCAGGAACCACTGGTAGGAATCCTTTTGTACCTCGATCAGGTTTGGCATTTCCAGAACCTCATCAATGCGGGAAAAACTCATTCGCACCGTTTCTCCCAAGTGCACCGGTTTGACATTCACCATAGGCTCAATCACTCCTTTATCTATTTACCGCCTCACGGCGGTACCAACGCAACGCTTTCCAACCACCAAAAATTTTCACATTTCCCCTTGCATTTTTGTCGCAATGATGATAATATTAAGTGGAGTTAGGGTATATGTTTCCATTATGATGCAGTATATTATTTTATAATACTTTCGGGGGATTGTCAAGGAAAACTAGGAAAGTTTTTCTTGTTTTCTTTCGCCCTTTTTTAGTTTATTCCCTTTTTCTTCCTGTTAATCAAGATTTTGGCTGCCATTAAAAATATGCCACTTTCCTTGTTTGGGTCTTAAAGGACCATAAAATATAAAAATTGTGTGAAAAGCGCCTTGTCTGGAACAATAATCCAGACAAGACGCTTTTTTCATAAAACTGGTTTTAGGGGAACCGGCTTTTCACAAAACCTGCAGCGATGCGCTTTTCATCCATTTTCTGAAACTGCCGAGGCGTTTTCTGTCCCCGTCCCAGACTCCGGCATTTGATTTTGCCTTTCCTGAGCGATCTTCTGCTTTACCTTGCGCAGGAAAATAAAGAAGCACACCAAATGGCCTAAAAAAGTAATGGCCCAGGTCACAGGATAGGACAGATACAGGGTAAACAAGGAACGATCCAGAGCGAAAATGGTGTATACCCACAAAATTCTCAGGCCGCAGGCACCGGTCAACGAGATAATCGTAGGGGTGATGGAATATCCTAATCCCCGCACGGAGCCGCAGACCACATCCATCATACCGCAAAGGAAATAGGTGGAGAAAATCAGTTCCAGCCGAAGGGCACCATAGCTGATTACCTCAGCCTCACTGGAATAAATCCCCAAAAGCTGGTTCATAAAGAGAAGGCCCAAACAGCCCATGCCGGCTCCTACCACAAATACCACCGCAAGGCAGCGCCAAAGCACCGGCATAATTCTTTCCGTCTTTCCGGCGCCCACATTTTGGCTGGTAAAACTCAGAGACGCCTGATAAATAGAATTCATAGAGGTGTACACAAAGCCCTCCAGATTGGTAGCGGCCGTATTCCCCGCCACCACCACAGAGCCAAAGGAATTGACCGAGGACTGAATCAGCACATTAGAAACATTGAACACCGCTCCTTGGATTCCGGCCGGGAGTCCCACTTTGGTGATTTCGATCAGCTTATCCTTATAGATTCGAAGCTCCTTGAGGCAGAGCTGATAGACGGTCTCGCTTCGCATCAGGCAGATTACAATCATAGCCGCCGACACACATTGGGAAATTACCGTAGCGATCGCTACGCCGGCTACGCCCATATGGAACAAAATAACAAACACCAAATTCAACAGGACGTTGATCACGCCGGCGATCAACAAAAAGAGCAGCGGACGCCGGGTATCGCCCACCGCCCTAAGGATGGCCGCGCCGAAGTTGTAGATCATCAATGCCGGCATTCCCACAAAAATAATGCGCATATAAAGAACCGCTTGGTCCAAAACATTTTCCGGGGTTCCCATGACCTCCAGGAGAGGGCGGGCCAAAGAGATTCCAATAATGATCATCGCTACGCCGCAGATCACGCCGACCAGCATAGACGTATGAACCACCTCATGGACATCTTTCCATTTTTGAGCGCCGTAATATCTGGCTGTCATAATGCTGCAGCCGATGGAAAAGCCCAGGAACACGTTGATAATCAAGTTGTTTAAAGCGCTGGTAGAACCTACGGCCGCCAGCGCGTCGCTTCCTGTAAACTGTCCTACCACCACAATATCGGCGGCATTGAACAAAAGTTGTAAAATTCCGGAACAGATCAGTGGAATGGAAAATCGAAGAATTTTTCCCAACAGCGGTCCATTGCACATGTCGATCTCATAGGAACGTTTCACAGTCAAAATCCCGTCCTTCCCTAATCGTCGCTTAATCTTCCACCCTCATTCTATTCTTTTCTATAAGAAAATACAAGTGTCCCTCACAAATTTACTCCCACTTTATTTTACAAAGACGATCAGGAAAAATGTTCGGGAAAAAGCCCGAAATATCTATTTTTGGCCGTTCCCTCCCCAAATATACTCGCAATATTCCTAATAATATAATTGAAAAATAGTTGGGAAAAACCAGTCTCTATCCTCACGAATCCCATCCGAAGGATAGCCATATAAAAAGCAATTATTTTTTTTGGAAACCAGCAGTTCCAGATGAGAAAAATGGATCCCCTTTTTGGGGAATTTTGATGTAAAGATTCAAAATATGGCGGCAGGAATATGCGGAACGGATATCCACGTCTATCACGGGGAAAAAGGCTCCGCAGAGGTCGCGTCACCTGTATACTGGATCATGAATACGCCGGCGTTGTGACAGGAATCGGTTCCTGTGTCACCACGGTGCGGGTCGGAGATCATGTAACTGTGAATCCCAATATCTACTGCGGAACCTGCCCCTATTGCAAAGCTGGGAAAAAACAGTTGTGCACCGATCTGGTAGCAGTGGGCATCAATTTTAATGGTGGCTTCACCCAATACAGTGTGGTGCCGGAGCGACAAGTATACCTCTTGAATCCGGATGTAAGCTTTGCGGAAGGCGCTATGACGGAACCACTCGCCTGCTGCATTCATGATGTGGAGCTTGCCGAAATTGAACTTGGCCATACGGTCTGTGTCATCGGCGGCGGTACCATTGGCCTTCTGATGGCACCGCTCGCCAAACTGAAAGGGCCGCTCGGGTAATTTTAAGCGAACCGGTGGAAAAGCGCCGACAAATCGGTCTCACCCTAGGTACGGATTACACTTTCAATCCCTTGGAAAAACCTCTTATCGTTCAGCTGCAGGAGGCCCTTGGAATCTCCGTCGCTCAGGCGGTAATCGAATGTGTGGGAAAAGCTTTTTCCACACAATTGGCAGTATCCGTGGCGGAAAAAGACGCCACCGTACTGCTGTTCAGTGTGCCCCAGGTTGAGGCGGAATACAATCCACTGCTGTTTCAGGTTTATCAAAAAGAGTTGACCATTAAAGGCTCATTTATGAATCCGGATACCCACCAAAAGGCGGTCAATCTGATCAATTCTAAAAAAATCAAGACTTTCCCCCTGATCACCCATAAATATCCTCTAGCTAATCTGGAAGACGCTTTCTTTAAACAAATGGAATCTGACTCTATTAAAGTCCAGATACTCCCACAGGAGTAAACCCCCGTCTCCCTGATTGTGCCAAATCAGCCGAATACACAATCGGCACTTGATCCTGACAAAGTCAGAGCGGCCGCCAAGGAGAAAACAGCTAAAGGTATTTTAACGGGTGGATGTTAAAACACCGGCCCGTTTTTCGTATCTTATTAACCCTTTTCTCTTGCATTCTATTTAATTTTAGCCCATCGTAAAAATTCCTCTTTATGACAGAACTTAAATCAGCCAAGATTTCCGCTCACACTTTTGCTGTCCGTCCAGGCTGAAGAATCGAAGTGAACCCAAAAAAGCCGTCCTTTTCGGACGACTTTTTTATACTTGCGTCTTGCCTTGCCATAACGGATTATGGAAAATCACGTCTATGATGGTAATAACCTGTTTTGCGGTAAAAGCAACCCATAAAACAAAAAAACTCCACGTGTCAAGAAAAACATCATACCCTGAGGAAACCACCAGACCTCTATTCCAAGGGTCACACACCTGAAAATTCGAATCCTTTTCATCAGGACTGTGGGTCCGAGGCGGCATTCCGCCGATAAATGAAGACCAACAGCGCCTGGTAGCTCGTAACATCCAATACGCAAAGATAAGCCAAAAAGCAAGTCTTAAAGATAAGCCGCACGGCACAGGTTTTCCATCCTGTTACAGTGAGCCGAAAAAAGCAGGCGGGACAAAAAGCCCGGCCATTGCAGGAAATCCGGCACGCGCCCCGATTTTCAGTCTGTCACCACGCTTCAAAAACAAAGTCGCCCAGTCGCCCTTATGTATCCTTTTCTTTTTCTATTTCCGCGGAAAAATTGACAGATTCCAGTTTTTCGCGGACAAGCTGGGAGATCTCATTATACACATGATGAAACCGGCAGGCGGTGTGGCCGCAGGTGTATTCGTCATGCTGGCAGCGATTCAGCACATAAGGGCCCTCCACCGCCTCGATAACCCGACGCAAAGTGATCTCCCTCGCCGGATGGGCCAGCTGATAACCGCCCTTGGCGCCTTTGTAAGAGACAATAATATCCTGGGACACCAAAGTTCTCAAGATTTTAAGGGCGAACCGCAGGGGAACCCGGGTTTGCTCCGCGATGGTGTGAGCGTCGGTTTTACAGCCCTGCTCCGCCAAAAATTCCACAATTCGTACAGCGTAATCCGCTTCCAGCGTCATATGCATTTGGCAGCGCCCTCCTTTTCAACAAATTGGATCAGATTAATCCAAAAAATCCTTCAGTTTTTTACTGCGGCTTGGATGGCGCAGCTTTCTCAGGGCCTTTGCCTCGATCTGACGGATTCTCTCACGGGTAACGTTGAATTCCTTTCCCACCTCTTCTAGGGTGCGGGAACGGCCATCTTCCAAACCGAACCGCAGTCTCAAAACCTTTTCTTCCCTGGGGGTAAGGGTATCCAGCACATCGGCCAGCTGTTCCTTCAGCAGAATATGAGAGGCCGCGTCCGCCGGCGCCGGCGCGTCATCATCCGGAATAAAATCTCCCAGATGGCTGTCCTCTTCTTCGCCGATGGGTGTTTCCAGAGAAACCGGCTCCTGGGCGACCCGCATAATCTCACGGACTTTATCCACCGGCATATCCAGTTCTAAGGCGATTTCGTCGGCGGTAGGCTCATGACCATTGGTATGCAGCAGCTGACTGCTCACCTTTTTTACTTTGTTAATGGTCTCCACCATATGCACCGGAATCCGGATGGTCCTAGCCTGGTCCGCGATAGCTCTGGTGATGGCCTGACGAATCCACCAGGTAGCGTAGGTGGAAAATTTATAGCCTTTGGTGTAATCGAATTTCTCAACAGCCTTGATCAGGCCCAGGTTTCCCTCCTGGATCAGATCCAAAAACTGCATGCCGCGTCCCAAATATCGCTTGGCGATGGATACCACCAGCCGCAGATTCGCTTCGGAAAGCCGCTTTTTAGCGCTTTCATCTCCTTCGGAGATCCGAATGGCCAAATCGATTTCCTCTTCCGGGGAGAGCAAGGGTACCCGACCGATTTCTTTCAAATAAACCTTAACCGGATCATCGATCGCTACGTTTTCCACCGCGGCAACCTCAGCGTCATCCTCATCGTCGGGCACCAGGTCAAAATTGATGTCCTCCAGCGGAATCTCCTCAAAATCTTCCACGATCTCCACACCCATGGATTCCAGGGTATCATAGAATTTTTCCAGCTGCTCCGGCTCAAAATCCAACTCGCCGATGGCGTCTAAGATTTCTTTGTTGCTCAGCTGACCTTTGGCTTTGGCCTGTTCGGTCAAATCTCTAATCACGGTTTTCTTGTCTGGTGTAGCTGTGGTCATAGTCAAAGCTCCTCCCTATTTATTTCCCCAATTTATTCTTCTGAATTTCTTCAAACAACCTTTTCGCCTCGTCATCCTCCAAGGGCTCCCGCAGCTTAACGCCGCTCTTTTCCTGTTTGATGATTTTACAGTAGTCCCTGGCGGCCTCCAGGGTTTCCCCGCCAATTGAGGCCTTATATAGCATACCGGCAATGCGGCTCATTTCCTGCTCGGAAAAATCTTGTGTTAAATCCGTCAGGCTCGCGGGACGGTTCTCACGGATCCTATCCGTCACCGTCTCATAGACCCGCCGGTTAAAATCAGTAACAAAATCCCCCGGACTGATCCATTTTTCTATATTGTTAGCCATATCCGGGTTATTTATCACATAAGCGTTCAGGGCTTCCTCTGCGTTTGCCGCCCGCAGGTTTTGGCTTTTCTGCGGATTAACCGTGTCCCCAAAGCCTGAGGTCGCTTTTTGCATTTCCCGGAACTCCTGGACCGATTGATCCCGCCGGCGCTTTCTCATCTGTTTTTCAATCTGGGCCATCACGGAGTTTTTTTCAATTTCAACCTCCGCGGCCACTCTGCCGGCGTAAACCTCCTGCTCAATTTTACTATCAAGCGTGGCTAGTATACTCACACAAGCGGTCAAATATGCGATTTTCCCATCAGGCTGGGACAAATCCAGTCCGTTCGCGGCTTTTTGCAGCCGATATTCCACATCGTTTCCAGAGGCTTCCAAAAGCTGCTTAAACCTGGCCGGTCCCTGCTCGCCATGTGAACGGATAAATTCATCCGGGTCTTTTCCCCCGGTCACCGTCAGCACTCGTACCAGGAGCCCCGCTTCCCGAAGCATGGGAATCGCTCTCGCCGTGGCCTTCTGCCCCGCGCTGTCGCTGTCATAGCAGATCACCGCTTCCTGAGCGTACCGGGCGATCAGCCGCGCCTGCTCGGTAGTCAGGCTTGTCCCCAGAGTCGCCACAGCGGTGGGGAATCCCGCCTGATGCAGGGCAATAACGTCCATATAGCCCTCTGCCAAAATCAGCCGTTTTTCGCCGGCGTTTTTCGCGAAATTCAGCGCGTATAGGTTCTGGCTTTTATTGAACACCATGGTATCGGATGTATTCAGGTATTTAGGCTTTTGGTCAGT
Organism: uncultured Oscillospiraceae bacterium; assembly: GCA_959596515.1. Lineage (GTDB taxonomy): Bacteria > Bacillota > Clostridia > Oscillospirales > Acutalibacteraceae > Clostridium_A. The sequence continues at coordinate 3,067 of CAUFXR010000013.1, read as the reverse complement.
CATAATCCGGCCGCCGAAACCGATCACATTCCCCCGCAGGTCGATAATAGGGAACATAACCCGGTCCACAAACCGGTCCAGCACTCCTTTATTGCCGTATCTTCCCTGAAACCCCAAATTGGCCCGGATTATTTCCTCATCTCGGAAGCCCAGGGAACGAAGGTGTCTCGCCAGGGCGTATCGGGAATTGGGGGAGTATCCCAAACCGAAATGCTTGATAGTCCGCTCGGTAAGGCCCCGACCTCTGAGATAGGACAGAGCGTCTTTCCCCTCCTCGCTGTAAAGGCACCGGTGGAAAAACCTGGCGGCTTCCCGGTTGGCCTCGTAAATTCTGCCCCGGATACGGGCCGCGGCCTCGTCTCGGCCGTCCTCCGGCAACTCCATTCCCGCCCGCTGCGCGAGAAATTTTACCGCATCTATGTAATCCAGATTCTCGATTTTTCGGATAAAGGTGATGACATCTCCCCCGGCGCCGCAGCCAAAGCAGTGGAAATATCCCTGCTCCGCATTCACATGAAAGGATGGTGTCTTTTCCCCGTGAAAGGGACACAAGCCAGACATGGTTCTTCCCGAGCGTTTCAGGTTCACATAGCCTGAAACCACGTCTAAAATGTTGTTTCTATCTTTCAATTCCTGCAAAAAGCTGTCCGGCAGACGCATGCCAGTCCCCCTTTCTTTCACAAAATTTTGGTAACCATTATTTTCCCAGGCGGGAATCATATATCCTATAAAATCGCGAGATTAATCCATTTCCAGAGTCTTTCCTCTCAAAAGCCCCAGCCGCAATTCTCCTATTTCCTTTCCCGTTTTGGGACGTTCTGGCGCTCTAGGCGGTTCCTGGGCGCCGGCAAATTGGAAGGCTCTGCCTCATAGTCTAATGCCAGCCGCCGGCCTTTCAATCTCTGCCCAGCCGTACTGACAGCAGACTTCTCTTTCTTTGCGGACTAATCTTTCCCGACAGGCCTTTAACTGCGCCAGAATCAGCTGATTTTCTTTTCGCTTTTCCGGGCAGCCTATTTCCCGGGCAGCCTATCTAGTTTGTCCAGGAGTTGGGGATATAAATGGAAGTAAAGGTTTGAATCGCGAAATGATCTGTCATACCGGCCACATGGTCGCAGACCGCACGCACCAGACCCTCCTGATAGGCGATCAGCTGCATTTGATCCGGAAGCCTCTGGGGATGGTTCATAAAAAAGTCAAACAGCTGCTCCACCAGTTCCGGGACCTTTTTCTCTTCCCCCTTGGCGCAGGGATTGTGGTACACATGTTCATACATAAAGGCGTGCAGCTCATCAAAGGCCTCTTGAACTTGCGGCGCCATAGCCAGTTCTCCATCGCGGCTGTTTTCCACCAGCGAATGTACCAGAGTGTTGATCCTGGCGGTGCGGCTGGCACCTAACGCCTTGACCGCTTTTACCGGAATTTCCTTTTCCCGCAGTACACCGGCTCGCTGAGCGTCGTCGATGTCGTGATTGATATAGGCGATCCGGTCGGAGATCTTCACGATCCTGCCCTCCAGAGTAGAGGCTTCTTTCCCTCTGGTGTGGCATAAAATGCCGTCCCGGACCTCCTTGGTCAGATTCAGGCCCTTTCCGTCTTTTTCTAGCTTTTCCACCACCCGGACGCTTTGCTCATAGTGGCGGAATCCTCCCGGTATCATTCCGTTCAAGGCCCGCTCCCCCGCGTGGCCGAAAGGAGTATGTCCCAAATCGTGGCCCAGGGAAATAGCCTCTGTCAAATCTTCGTTCAGCCGCAGAGCCCTGGCGATGGTCCGGGCGATCTGCGCGACCTCCAGAGTATGGGTAAGACGGGTTCGGTAATGATCCCCTTCCGGAGAAAGAAACACCTGGGTCTTCCGTTTTAGGCGGCGGAACGCCTTGCAGTGAATGATCCGGTCGCAGTCCCTGCGATAACAGGTGCGGATATCGCAGGGCTCCTCCGCGACGTCCCGGCCCAGACTGTTTTTTGATAACGCGGCATAAGGCGCCAGCGTCTGCTCCTCCAGCTTTTCCGTACGCTCCCGAATAGTCATGCTTTCCGCTCCTTTCCTGACAGGTTCAACTGTTTTTTGTTTTTTCTATTTTAGATATACGCTAAAAAAATGAAAAGTCCTGCTTTTTTCTGAAAAATATTTTTAAATTTCTTCTTCGGACAATTTTTTGTCCTTAGATTTTGCTTTTTCAGCGATTTTCCACTGATCCCGCCAATCGGATCTCCCGGCCGTTGACCTGATTTCTCCGCCGGCGGTCTATTTTTCGCTGGCGGTCTATTTCCCGCCGGCTCTCTTTTCGTCTTGTCAGCTCTTCCGCGGTTTTACCTTTCCGCTCTGGCGTCAACGGTTTCCGAATGGGCTGCTTTCCGCCGGGCGGAGGAAAACCGTTCCCTGTTCCATCGTGTTTCCCGCATCGAACTTATTGTTGATCGCAGCCATCGATCTTTTCATTTTGATCATTCGCTTTTCTTCTTGATCGCTCGCTTTTCTTCTTGATCGTTCGCTTTTCTTCTTGATCGTTCACTTTCTCTTGATTGTTCGCTTTTCTTCTGGATTCATTCTACTCCTTCCACTCCACAAACAATTCCCCGGTGATCACCGCCTGAACACTTCCGCTGGTCGCGTCCGCCAGCTTTCGGTTCAGGCCCGGTAAGCTTTCGCCCGGGATTTGAAAAGAGATTTCCACCACATCGGTAAATTGTGTGTCCGTCACCAAGCCACCGGACTCTGGAATCAGAGACAAAAGCCTTCCATATTGATTATAGTCACAGACAAGGTTCGCGGTTTGGCAGAGCGCCATGGTGATGATCTTACCCGCATTCAAAGCGATTTTGGCGCCGTGGGAGTAAGCCCGCACCAGGCCGCCGGCGCCTAAAAGCACACCGCCGAAATAGCGGGTAACCACTACCACTAAATCAGTGACGCCGCTCTTTTGCAGCACCTCCAGCACGGGTACCCCGGCGGTGCCCTGGGGCTCTCCGTCATCGGAGTATCGCCGGATGTTCCCTTCCCGCAAGGAGTAGGCGTAAACATTGTGAGAAGCGTCCCAATATTTGGATTTGCAGGCCTGTATAA